>DAITMC010000043.1:0-19468 GCA_036835365.1 Saprospiraceae bacterium | reverse complement strand
CAACCTCCTCAAGACAAATCCTTACATTTTCGGTGGCATTTTGGAAAATCCAGAGAAATGATTCCCGTCCATGTTCGGCAAAGCAAGCCCTATCACTATTTTATGACCAACAATTTCGTAGTGCCTGCCTATATTTTCTTGAAACATCCCTTCAACGAAAACCTTAAGCAATATGGACATGAAGACACATTGTTCAGTCGAGAATTAGCACAGCAGCAAATTCCAATTGTACACTTGGACAATCCTTTAGAACATCTAGGGTTAGAGCCGATGGATAATTTCCTAAAAAAATCTGAACAAGCCATTGAAAACTTAGTAATTGTAACAAAACAAGGCATGGCTATTGAAACGCGTTTGTCTTTGACTTTTAGGCAATTGCAACGTTTCGGTGTAACGAAATTTATTGCTTACCTATTTCCCTTCCTAGAGCAACAACTCCTGAGAAGATTAACTGCGCGACCTAGTCAACTCTTCTATTTTGACCTTTGGAAATTGGGTAAGTTTTCTCAATACTATTATATCAGGGAAATGAAGTAAATATTAACTTTCAATGGTAGTCTTGCCTTTTGATTGGGTAAAAATTAATACCTTACCGAATCAAAAATACAAAATTATGTCATATCGGGATTTAGCACTAGAGATGGTACGCGTTACGGAACTTGCTGCCATTTGTTCTTCTTTTTATGTGGGAAAGGGCGACAAAGAGGGGGGAGATGGTGCAGCAGTAGATGCTATGCGCCACTATTTGAATACAATTAATATTGAAGGTACTATTGTGATTGGCGAAGGCGAAAAGGACGATGCGCCAATGCTCTATAATGGCGAAAGGGTCGGAACAGGAAATGGTCCAGAGGTGGACATTGCCGTTGATCCAGTAGAAGGCACTACACTACTCGCCAAAGGGCAACCCAATGCTATTGCTACTATTGCTTTAGCGGAAAAAGATAGTATGCTGCGTGTGGGTAGTTCTTTTTACATGAACAAAATCATTGTTCCAAAAGCGGCTAAAGATGCCATTGATATTAGTAAAAGCCCAACTGAAAACTTACATAGTATTGCAGATGCTTTGAATAAAAATGTCAATGCACTCACTGTCTTCGTGCTAGATCGTCCAAGACACAATACCCTAATCGAAGAATTGCGCGCTTGCGGTGTTCGTATTTTGCTCAACGCACATGGTGATGTTTCTGGTGGTGTAGCGGCTGCCCTACTTGACCGTGAGATTGATGTTCTTTTTGGTATTGGTGGAACACCTGAAGCTATTATCACCGCGGCAGCCGTGAAAGCACTTGATGGCGGAATGCAATGCCAACGGGCACCACAAAGCTACATGGAACGCAAAAAACTAGAAGAAGAAGGAACTGACATCAACGAAATTCTAACCTTAGATAACCTCATTGCAAGCGATAATACTTTCTTTGCTGCCACAGGCATCACCAGCAGTAGCTTTTTGAAAGGTGTACAATTCTTTGGTAAGCATACCGTTACTACGCAAAGTGTAGTGATGCGTTCTCGTTCAGGTACAATACGTTTTATTGAAGGCATCCACGATTTGACTAAAAAATTGCAAGGACAAGAATTTCAGATTGGTAGGTTAAGATAATCATACTTCTTCCTTTAGTGTTATTTGTCAAACACCAAAGGAAGATTTTTATTGCACCCGCTCAAAACTAACCGTTTTCCCAAGCAAAGACATCCCCAGATATCCTCTAATCTTTAAGGTACTATTGTTGTTTTCCAACCACATTATGCAATCGTAAGTAGAACCATTTTGAGGATAGTACAATTTACCATTGCGGTAAGCACTTTTCCCATCCCACTCAAAGTCAGAGATAAACTCTAAGCCAACGACTGTCCTACTTCGCAACTCAGGATTTGGATTATGCACATCTTTTCGCTCCATATTGCAGCAAACGGCTTTACCGTAGTATTTACCATTTCGCCTATAGACCTCAATTTTTCCTACACCATCAGGGGCATGAAATAGCCCAACCACGTCATCTGCATGAGTTGGTGCAAAGGCAAATAGCCATAAAAACACAAACAAATAGTTCGTCATTGAAGTCATCATTTTTGATGTTATTAACAACGCATAAAGCAAGTTAAATGTGTGTTAAAATAGATTAGACACTACATATTTTTTATAAACATTTGAGCAAAACTGAATTTGAGTGCTTTTAACCTACCACCTTTAACCTAATTCGAGTGAATTGGTATTTCTGTTAGTTTGCCTCCATCATTTTTGACCAGTAAAGTCAATGCCTGCGTTCCATGCGGCACACTGAATTTTAAATCAATTTGCTTACTTTCATGCTGTTCAACACTAACAACGCTAAGGTCGGTTTCTGTTTTTTCTGTAAATCCATCTCGCCTAAGCAAGAATAAATTAGCAGTTAGTTGCACAGGATGCCAAGTATCATCGGTGTGTTGTACAGAAAGTTTAAGTTCTAAATAATCCGTATTGGCATCTTTCGCTTCTGAAGTGATGTCCAGAATAGTCATTTTACAAGTAGCACTAAAGGGTTGAATATTGGCGTACCAAGTATTTAACTCGGGCTTAAAGACTTTGTTTTTGAATTTACTAATGCTAAGATTGGTCTTTTCTGTCATTTCATTTTGGGTTTCTTTTACACTAGGATTATTGTTTTTAAGAAATAAAACATCCTTTAGCAGCCATGCTGCTAAAATTAAAATCAGCAGAAAACCTAAAAATACTTTCCATGAGTAGCTCACCTTTTTAGTCAACGTATTTGACAAGGACGTGCTTGGTGTGCGCTCAGACTGCTCAGCTAACTCAAGAATACCTACATTAATCTTGTTCAATTCTGTTTCCTTGTCTAAGATGCCCATTCTTTTAGCTTCATTCCACTTTTCGTAGCGAGCAGCAAGCACAATAGCTTGTTTATGAAGTTGGTTGCTATCTCGGGTTTGAAACAAAAGCATCTCCATAGCAGATGCGGTGTCGCCTTTGGTGAGTAGCAATTTTATGGTATTAAAATCTGTCATTTTCTTGTTTTTTGTCAAATTTACATCATTTTCTTATCTTTCGTATATTTATTTCCAAAGAACGCTATTTACTAAAGCCTTCTTTATCAGTGTGTTAAATCAAATAGAGAACACTTAGTCGTAAGCAGTGAACTACTTTACGAAGTGCAATAATTTTAGGACATAACAGCGGAGAAACGATCAAAAACATTGCCTACCAAAGTAAAAGCACCGTAAACAAATGAAAAGTCAACATTAAATTTAACAAACTAGCTATATTTGTATTTTACTTTCAAAAGAAAATGAAAGTTAACCTATGAGTCAAACATTGCAACAGGCATTAAAAGAACGCATTTTAGTACTAGATGGTGCTATGGGAACAATGATACAAAAGTATCAACTCACCGAAGCCGACTACAGAGGTGAACGCTTTGCCAACTGGCATCTGGATATTAAAGGCAATAACGATATTTTATCCATTACACAGCCACACATTATAAAGGCAATTCACAATGCTTACTTAGAAGTGGGGGCGGACATTATCGAAACTAACTCTTTCAGCGGCACTACCATTGCACAAGCCGATTATGAAATGGAGTCGGTGGTGTATGATCTCAACTTTGCCGCTGCCAAATGCGCCCGCCAAGCAGTGGACGAATTTATGGCAAAATACCCCAATACCAATGCTCGATTTGTGGCGGGAGCAATAGGTCCTACCAATCGAACAGCATCTCTTTCGCCAGATATTAACAATCCAGGCTATCGAGCAGTCACTTTTGATGAACTTAAACAAGCCTACTACGAACAAGCTAAAGCCTTGATGGAGGGGGGCGTAGATATTTTATTACTCGAAACTATCACTGATACGCTCAACACTAAAGCAGGTATTTTTGCACTAGAGCAACTTTTTGAAGAAAAAGGACACAAACTGCCCATTATGATTTCTGGTACGATCACCGATGCCAGCGGTCGAACGCTCTCAGGGCAAACGGTGGAGGCTTTCTGGATTTCAGTAAAACACGCCGATCCCATCTGTGTTGGCTTAAACTGTGCACTGGGGGCAGAAGAAATGCGGCCTCACTTAGAAGCACTGGCTAAAATTGCGACCACCAACGTACACGCCTATCCCAATGCAGGCTTACCCAATGAATTTGGAGAATATGACCAGCAAGCGGAAGAATTGCAGCAATATATCCGTGATTTTGCAGAGAATGGCTTTGTTAACATTATTGGTGGTTGCTGTGGTACTACACCCGACCATATCAAAGCAATGGCAGAGGCTGTAAGGGGAATGCGACCGCGCAGCATCCCGAGTGGTGTGAAATACACCATGTTTAGTGGTTTAGAGCCACTAATTGTTCGTCCAGAAACTAATTTCATCAATGTCGGCGAGCGTACTAACGTAACGGGTTCAAAAAAATTTGCCCAACTTATCAAAAAGAAAAAATACGATGAGGCATTATCCATAGCCGTTAGTCAAGTGGATGGCGGTGCTCAAGTTATTGATGTTAACATGGATGAAGGCTTGCTGGATAGTGCACTGGAAATGCGCACTTTTCTAAACATGGTCATGTCGGAGCCAGAGATTGCTAAGTTGCCCATTATGATTGATTCTTCTAAATTTTCAGTTATTGAAGAAGGACTAAAATGTGTGCAAGGCAAATGTATTGTTAACTCCATTTCGATGAAAGAGGGGGAAGAAGAATTTATTCGCCAAGCAAAATTAGTTCGGCGATATGGTGCAGCGGCTGTTGTTATGGCTTTTGATGAACAAGGACAGGCAGATACGATTGAACGCAAAGTAGAAATTTGTAAGCGCGCTTACGATATTTTGGTGCATAGTGTGGGCTTTGACCCTACGGATATTATTTTCGACCCTAATATTTTTGCCGTTGCCACAGGTATTGAGGAGCATAATGAATATGCCATCAATTTTATTGAAGCTACACGGCAGATAAAAAAGTTTTGTCCAGGAGCTATGATAAGTGGCGGCGTGAGCAATATTTCCTTCTCTTTTAGAGGCAATGATATTGTTCGAGAAGCTATGCACACCATTTTTCTTTACCATGCTATCAAAGCAGGTATGGATATGGGTATTGTGAATGCTGGTATGATTGAGGTATATGAAGAAATTACGGCAGAATTGCGCAACCGAATTGAAGACGTTTTCTTCAACCGAAGAGCAGATTCCACAGAGCGATTGGTGGAGTATGCCGAGCAACTCAAAGGCGGTGAAGGCAAAGTAATGAAAAAGGATTTGAGCTGGCGTGAAAAATCTTTACAAGACCGCTTGACGCATTCTTTGGTACATGGCATCACTGATTTTATTGAAGAAGATGCTGAAGCAGCCCGTCAACTGTACCCATTAGCACTTCAAGTAATTGAAGAGCCATTAATGAATGGCATGAATGTTGTGGGTGATTTATTTGGTGCTGGAAAAATGTTCTTACCGCAAGTAGTGAAAAGTGCGCGCGTAATGAAACGTGCAGTAACTTACCTTACTCCATTCATTGAAGAGCAAAAGGCAGCAGGTGGCGGCTCAACGAAAGGGAAAATTCTTTTGGCTACTGTAAAGGGCGATGTGCATGATATTGGCAAAAATATTGTTGGTGTGGTGCTAGGATGTAATAACTTTGATATTATTGACTTAGGTGTGATGGTGTCAGCGGATAAAATTCTGAGAGTGGCACGCGAGGAAAACGTAGATATTATTGGGTTGAGTGGGTTAATTACACCGTCTTTGGATGAAATGGTTTATGTAGCTAAAGAAATGAAGCGGCAAGGATTCAAAATTCCTTTATTGATTGGTGGTGCTACTACTTCAAAAACACATACTGCTGTCAAAATTGAACCGCAATATGATGGACCAGTTGTTCATGTATTGGATGCCTCTCGCAGTGTGGCAGTGGCTTCCGCTTTGCTGGGCGAGGATGAAAATACACGCAGCAACTTCATCATCGATACGCGCCAAAGCTATAATCAAATTAGAGTAGCAAGAGGAAACAGAACAGAGCAAAAGAAATTCATCTCCTTAGCGCAAGCCCGCAACAACAAAGTAAAATTAGATTGGACAAACTATGTGCCTACCAAACCACAGTTCATTGGCACAAAAGTATTCGCCGATTATGAGTTGACAGAATTGGTGGATTATATTGATTGGACGCCATTCTTTTCTAGTTGGCAACTCAAAGGAAAATTCCCAGCGATTTTTAAAGATAAATATGTTGGTGAAGAAGCCCAGAAACTTTACCACGATGCTCAGAGCATGTTGCAGCGTATTATCAAAGAAAAATGGTTGACAGCTAAAGCTATCATTGGGTTTTATCCTGTTAATAGTGTCAATGATGATGACCTTGAAGTATATGCCGACGAAACCCAACAGCAGGTACTGGTTACTTTGCGACATCTCCGACAGCAACTGCAAAAAGCCCCAGGTCAACCTAATTTCTGTTTAGCAGACTTTATTGCGCCTAAGTTTAATGCAGAGGGGCAGCCTTCAAATCGTCGCGACTACATTGGTGCATTTGCTACAACAGCGGGCATCGGTATTGAGACATGGGTAAAATATTTTGAAAGCCAACAAGATGATTATAGTGCTATTATGTTAAAAGCACTTGCCGATCGCTTTGCAGAAGCATTTGCCGAGCGAATGCACGAACGCGTGCGGAAGGAATTTTGGGGCTATGCTGCTCATGAATCGTGGAAGAATGAGGATTTGATTCACGAAAAATATCAAGGCATCCGTCCTGCGCCAGGCTATCCTGCCTGTCCAGAGCATACAGAAAAGAAGACACTTTGGCAGCTCATGGACGTGCAAGCACAGACAGGGATTCAGCTTACAGAAAGTTGTGCGATGTATCCCGCTGCATCCGTGAGCGGTTGGTATTTAGCACATCCTGAATCAAAATATTTTGGACTAGGTCAAATCGCTAAAGACCAAGTAAGCGACTATGCCCAGCGAAAAAATATGCCTTTAGAAGAAGCCGAGCGTTGGTTAGCCCCTGTATTGAATTACGATCCAGAAGAACAGTTAGCCGTCGTGGTGTAGTAGTACAAGCTACATCCTGCCCAAAATTCTAAGCAGGATGTAGCTTATTTATCACAAAGTTATTTTTAAGCCTAAATTCAGGAAGCGTCCATCTAGTGGTGCGTAAATTTCTGTAAATTGTGGTGTACCGTATGGTGCCGATAGGAGGCTTTCATAGCGAGTTTGCCTTACATCCGTTATGTTTTCAGCGTTAAAGAACAGCACAAAATTACCTAAAGTACGTTCCACAAGAATACCAGTAGTAAACAAATCCCTAGTCATAGTACCATTGGTTAATCGTTGGCTACTTTTATATTCATAATCAGCGCCAATACGCCATTTTCCCTCTTTAACAAATAATACATCTCCTTTTATGCTGTGCTTAGGCATTAATATAAGGGTTTCCTTTTCGTTAGATGTTTTAAAAAAGGCATCTGTAAAAGTATAACCCACAAAAGCAGTTACTTGACCAATTTGTAGTTTAAACTGGGTCTCACCCCCCCTACTCTGCAAAACATCTTGGCTATTTATAAATTGTAACTCACCTGCCGATTTTTCTTGTAATAGAATCGGATGATCAATCTCATTATAAAAAAACATTTGATTAATAGAAAATAGTGCATTTGCTCCAAGCGAAGCACGGTAATTAATATCGGCATTCAATCCATAGGATTGCTCGGCTTTGGCACTAGCATAATCAATCGGCTGTACCAACTGAAAGGCGAAAGGCTCTACTTCTTCATTAAAAATGGTGAGCGGTCGGTAGCCTACCCCTCCGCCAATTCTGGAAGTCAGCCTTTGGGAATAACGAATTAGGGCATTCACTCTTGGCAGGACAAACCATTTGCCTTTATCGTTACTCAAAACAGAACTATTGTTATTCCAATCCGTGCGCAAGCCACTTTCTACTTTAAAATAATCCGCTAATTCCCAGATGTAATTAACAAATACACTTGCTGTTTGCTGATTCTGATTGCGTTTCACCGCAATTTCCTGACCTAAATCTTTTTCCTTAAAATCATCAGTAATGTAATTCAATCCTATGATGACCTCATGTACATCATTGAAAAAAGAATAAGTTAATTCTGAAAAACTAGCCGTTTGCTCACCGCCAAACACAGCGCGCTCACCTTGACTACTCTGACGAACATCAATATAACGATCAAAAAAATTAAAGCTATTTTTAAAAATAATTTTTTGATTGTTCTTCAATTTAGTATCCAGTTGAAATTGCGTGGTGTAACGATTACTATTTTGAGCATCTTTATAGAAGTGCTTCTCAGATGGCTCAACATTTCGGATTAATGTCATGTCGCCACCATTTCTAAACTCCCTTGTAACCATAGCACCCAAATATAGTGTTGTTTTTTCGGACGGATAGTAGAATAATTTGGGATTAAAGTTAAATTTAGAAATTTCAGGTATGTCACTAAATCCATCATCGTCTGCATCGTAGGCTTCGTGCAATTGATAAGAAGCCAAATTAGTGAACCCAAATTTACCAAACCGCTTTGATACAAACGCATTTAAGTCATTTGAGCCAATATTGGAGCGGTTAAGATGCAGTAGAGTTTCATCCTTTTTTGGCGTTTTAGTTAGTAGATTTAAAATACCTCCGATAGCCGAACCACCATGTAATGTGGACGAAGAACCTTTTATAAACTCCACCTGTCGCAAATCCAAAGGCGGGACTTGTAAGATATCCAAGCTCCCTGAGAATCCACCGTACATTGGGAAACCATCTTTTAGCAGTTTTGTATAACGCCCATTTAGCCCCTGAATCCGCACCACAGCCCCATTGGAAGTTGCAGAAGTCGTTTGCACCTGTATCCCTGTACTATGCGTGAGTAAGTGTGAAATTCGACTTGGCTCCATAGCCGCAGCTTCTTCAATTTCATCTGTTAATGCTTCTATACGAGTCGGCAAATCAGCAATAGAACGATTAGAGCGCGTACTCTCTACAATGATTTCGTCTAATGTTTCTGCATCAACTATTAGTTTGATTACCAAACTATTATCTACCAATGGGAAAGTCAGATTTTGGATATAGGTTTTATAACCAATAAATGAACATTGAATGCGTTGTTTACCATTTGGAATCGCTTGAAGTCGAGCAGTGCCATTTTCGTCTGTTATTTCCCCCTTTTGTGTATCCAAAAGCATAATGGTAGCCCCAATCAAAGGCTCGTTAGTAGTAGCATCCTTGATTGTAATATTCAATGTATTTTGTCCAAAAAAAGGAACAGCAAACAGTATTATCAAAAACGATAATATTATATTTTTTTTCATATTGATGTTAAATTTTAAAGTCTTGTCAATAAATTAAATTACAGCATTGTGCTTCTCGTGAGGAGAAGCAGAACGCAACTTGATTTTTTGTAATTATTGCTCATATTGACTTTAAAATCTCGGCGGTTGCCAAATATCAAAAATGATATGATTAACAGGATGGATTGAAATATAAAAAAATGGCTTTTCTGTTGGTACTAAAAGTATAGATGATATATTTTGGATAGTATATGAAGGAATGATAAACAAAGCACTATTTTGGGCTTGTTGATGAGATTGAAACGGCAGTTTATCGTGATGTTCGCAGTCCTCTTTATGGTGTTGATTGTCTGCATAATGCAACACTAGAAATTCCCAAAAACTGATAGCACCTTCTGTTTGATGATATTGCCAATGTTCAATTAATGAATAGAGCTTTACCCATTCACCTGGATTTTTGTTAGGTGAAGCATAAATTAACAGAAGACTAAAAAGAAGAAGATGCGTAACTATTTTCATTTTTTGTTATTAGCACACATAAATGCAATATCACTAGACATTATTAAAAATAATACATTTACTAGTTCTAAAAGTTGCAAGTAGCTATGAGCTAATGTTTGATCAATGGGATTTTCAAGTATAAGTTAAAACTTTTTTCTTTTTTTAAAATAAAAAGTTTTAACTTGCAAGCATAAATTAATTTAGTGATGAGTCAAAGAAGTTATCCTCAATCTACTTATGAGACAAAAAAACTGATGCATTCTTCACCAATGATACTGCTATTGCTAGTAATTGGCGTTATCTTTGCTTGGCAACAAAAGGATGTCTCCGTCCAATTTTCAATGAATGATGTAGAAGATACCTACGCTACCGACGACGTATTAGCAGTAGATGAGTTATATGCCACTTTGGACGATGAAATAAAAACAACAACCCCTACTTCTAATATACGCAAAATGGCATCGCGTGCTTATGTTGAACCACAAACAGTGAGTGCGTCTTTAGCCAACACTTATTCTAATCTAACTTACGAAACAGAAGGTTTAGGAGAGAAAATTGCACCAGAAGTAAAAGTAGAAAAACGCAAAAAGCAAGAACTCTATATTAAAAAATTTGCTAAAGTAGCTCAAGAGGAAATGAAAAAATATGGTATTCCTGCTAGTATTACCATAGCACAAGGTCTGATAGAAAGTAATTGCGGGGAAAGCAAACTCGCTAGCAAAAACAATAATCATTTTGGCATTAAATGCTTCTCCAAAACTTGCAAAAAAGGGCATTGTAGCAATTTTGAAGATGATTCGCACAAGGACTTTTTCAGAGTGTATCAATCCAGTTGGGAAAGTTATCGAGCGCACAGCATACTACTACAAAAGGATCGGTATAAACCACTTTATGATTTAAAACCTACGGATTACAAAAGCTGGGCTAAAGGCTTAAGCAGTGCAGGTTACGCCACTGACCCCAAGTATGGCGAAAAATTAATTGACCTTATCGAAAATTTACAACTTTATCGGTTAGATAAATTGTAGTTATTGCATGCTTAATAACGAGGCTAGCTATGGGAAATAACTAGCCTCGTTACTTTATGTAAAGCTAGAAAAAATTAGCGCTTTCCATTTTTTGTTTAATAATTGGTTTCAATACATTTGCGGCATCCAGCACCAAGGCTTCATTGGATGGAAAAGGAATAGGTCGGTTGCCAATCCGTCTTCTCGATTCATCGCTCAATGCGCGACGATCCCCTTGAAAAGTAGAAGAATAATGCTCAAAGATAGCCTCCGCAGCAATAGGTTGACTATCCATTAAGCTATTGCTTCTTTTGTCATAAAAAAACAAAGTTCCACCAACCAGCGCTGATTTGGTTTGATACACCTCTAAAATATTGGCTTGCACAACCTTTATAATAGGTACTTTAATAACTTTTCCCGTTGAATCCTTGACCTCTTTACCATTGTCGTCCAAAAGATTGCGCTCGCCATCCTTTATTTCCGCCGTTTCTTGATATTCTCGCTCTCGCACACGCTCTGGTGTAAGCTCAATTCCCTGAAGGCTCATCACGATTTCATAATCAAATCGAATATTACCTGGATTGCGCATATGATATTCACGCCAAAGTTCGTTTAAATCTTGCACGCTCATCCTCAAAATTTCTTGTTCAAAATCTCTTGGGATAATTACATTGGCAGCATTTTCCATTCTAAAAAGAATATGAGAAACACCCAATCTGCGCGCCTCTTGCATCAACTGGTCTTTATCTTTGTAATTATTAAAAAAGCGGTCAATTTTACTCAACTGGTGGTAAGCCTCGCGCGCTGCCGGTTTGTCACCTTCTTTGGCACGCTTCAAAAAATCTGACCCCAATTCATACAGATATTCAGTGGCATTTACGCTAGCTTCTTGAATAATTGGACTGACCTGCACAAATCTAAAATCGGCTTTTTTACCTCGCTCATCCACCAGCGGTAAGAGTGGTTCTATCCTCGCCTGTCGGCGTTCAATACCTTTCGCCAAGTCATAAATACGCTCCCAATTTTCACGCCTGCCCTCACTTTTTAGGGCGTTAATGCGATTCATATCACGAGTAGTTGCCTTATCAAAGGCATCTTCTAAAGCAGCTACTTCTTTAGCACTTTTTTTCTTTTTCCCAGCTAGTCTGCTGATTGACAAATTAATAGCACTATCGTAATCGCCTCCTTCTAGCATTTTTGTAGAAGATTTACAAGCAGCTAGCACGGAAAGCAACAGTATCACAGAAAACGTCTGAAGTAAGAATTTCATAAGTTTTAATTTTGTGCCGAAAATAAATAAATTCGTTTTTAAATGCACGACATTAACCATTTGCTAAGTCAATTTATTAATCATTTAACAATTTGAAGTCTAACGATACAATATTGATTTACACCTCAAAGTTGACTCCACGATTGAGCTACATAGTAGAATATTTATTCACTCAATTGCTTCGCATTGATTATGAACTTATTACAGATATAACTTTATTTAGCAATAGCCATTTACCTAAAATAAACTATTCTTCCTCTTCCATTAGCGACCATGAAATCCACATACCGCCTATTACTTTACTATTTGAGACAGACATCCGACCTCAAGACATTAATCTCCTTAACGAAAATAATTTAACCTATTTTTTTGAAAATGATAGCCTACTAGGGTTTGATATTTTTGCAGCCAGCTTTTATTTACTCTCTCGCTATGAAGAGTATTTGCCTTTTAAGGCAGATGCACATGGGAGATTTCCTGCTTCCGAAAGTTTAGCTTATCAAGGTGATTTTCTACAAACGCCAATTATCCATCATTGGACCACCTTACTAAAAAAACAACTGCATCAACTATTTCCATCCTTAGATTTTCCTTCTGCTCATTTTACTTTTCAACCTACTTTTGATGTAGATTTGGCTTGGGCATATTTACACAGAGGATTGTTTAGAACCGCTGCTAATCTCGGGAAAGACCTGTTAACATTGGACTTCAAGCAACTCAACCACAGATGGAAAGTCCTCACCTATCGAGCACCTGATCCTTTTTTTGTATTCGATGAATTGAAAATAATACATCAAAAATATAACCTTTCACCCATTTTCTTTTTTTTGTTGGGTGATTATGGAAAATTTGATAAAAATATCCCTCACCACAATCCATCTTTACAGCATTTAATAACCACATTAAATATTGATTATCAAGTTGGTATTCATCCTTCTTATGCTGCCAACGAGCATCCTCAACAATTAAAAAAAGAAATAAAACGATTAAATACCATTGTAAAAAAAGGTATTTCACTCAGTCGACAACATTTTTTAAAACTCTCATTTCCAAAAACTTACCAGAATCTAATCAATAATCATATTCAGCGGGATTACAGTATGGGCTATGCCGAACAAACTGGCTTTAGAGCTAGTGTTGCAGAACCGTTTTTATGGTATAATTTAAAAAAAGAAACGACTACTAATTTATGGGTTCATCCCTTTCAGGTGATGGACGTAACGCTGAAACATTATTTAAAATTACCTCCTGAAGCAGGGTTGGAAAGAACAAAAAAAATAATAGATAGTATTATAGAAATAAATGGGAATTTTACATTATTATGGCACAATAGCTCCTTTTCAGCATTAGATAATTGGCAGGAGTGGAAATGGGTGTATGAAGAAATCTTGAAATACGCAACAACAAAAGGAAATCAGCAATAAGCATAGTCATTCCTATGCTTACTGCTGATATAAGAAAAGCGTTACTTCTTTCTTCCCAATTTCGCTTCCATGCTTAAAGTAGCATGTGGCACAGCTTGTAAGCGTTTTTTATCAATCAATTCTCCAGTAACCCTACAAATACCATAGGTTTTGTTTTCAATTCTAAATAACGCATTTTCCAAATGCGTAACGTGTTTACTGAGTCGCTCTGTCGAATTGCCTAATATTTCGTTTTCTGCAATTCCAGCAGCATCGCTCAAACCTTTCATTTTAGTGTCCGGATTATCAATAAAATCATCCATTTGACTTTGAAAATAATTGAGTTGCTCCTTAGCGCGAGCCAATTTCTTTTCGATAAGTACCTTAAACATTGCCAACTCACTATCCGAATAGCGGACTTTGTTGCTTGTTTGTTTTATAGCATCCATAAATTATCAATACGTTTAATTGAAATTTAAACCAAACAATATTCGCAAAAATAACGATTTTAGCTAAAAAATAGTTTTTCATCCTGTCTTTAACATATCATTTTAAAATTAATTCGCTATCTAAGCAGCTTGTTTCCCTAAAGATTTCGCCTCATTTTTTGTACTATTGCCGTATCATTGTAGTTCGACCTTCGTAAACAAAGTCTTGTTATCGTTACAAAATGGATAGATGAAAGATACGATGAATACACCATTGGTAACCGTGATTATGCCGGTATATAATGCAGAAAAATACCTACGAGAAGCAGTGGACAGTATTTTGAAGCAAACGTATCCTCATTTTGAATTTCTGATTTTTGACGATGGCTCAACTGACAGCAGTGTCGAAATATTGCGCTCTTATGCCGACCCAAGAATTCAACTTTTTGTGGATGGAAAAAATCTTGGGCAACCCAAGCGCTACAATGCCGGCATCCGTGCTGCCAAAGGTAAATACATCGCCATCATGCACGCCGACGATATTTCGCTCCCTCACCGCTTTGCCACGCAGGTAAAATTTTTAGAAGAACATGAAGAGTATGCTTTGGTGGGAAGTCGGGCGAGAATAATTCAAGGAGATAGAAAGACATGGCGGGTATTAGGCGTAAAAGGGAAGGGGGATTATTTGAGGATTTATCAGTTATTTTACTGCCCAATTGTTCATCCAACAGTAATGGGAAAAAGGGATGTCTTTTTAGATTTATTATATAATGAAGATTATTTTACTGCCGAAGATTATGAATTATGGTCTCGATTTTTACAAAAACATATTGCTGTAAACTTACCTATTTCTCTGCTACACTATAGGGTGCATGGAAAAAGTAACCAAACAGGGAAAAAACAGCAACAGTTAGAAAATATTACCCAAACCGTTGCGCAACTATTAGACCATTTTAAGATTGCTTATTCCAAAAAGGATCTGACCCATCATTTAATGCTTTCTGGAAGCTACGATGCGCCAATTTCTAGGCAAGAGTTACATCATGTGGAGCAGTGGCTAAAGACAATTTATAACCAGTTGGTATTGAAGGATATACCTGAAAAAAAAGTAATCTACACTGCCCTATGTGATAACTGGATTTATTTTTGTAGAAGAAAGGTAGCTGCTGGTTTTTTTGTGATTACATATTTGATTAGGAGTCCGTTTTTCTATTTCTCTTTTTTAAATTTACAGCAATTGGGATTAATTTTTTTAAAGTATTTGTTAAAAAATAAACCTCATAGCGTTAGCCCAAGTAGTTCTAATTCGTATAATAGTCAACATGAATGATACCAAAAATAATTCATTATTGCTGGTTCGGGCATAAGCCTAAAAGCCAAACATTTAAAGATTGCTTTCAGTCATGGAAGATGTACTTACCTGATTATGAAATTATTGAATGGAATGAAAATAACATCACCTTAGATACAGCATTTGCGAAACAGGCTTATATTGATAAAAAATGGGCTTTTGTTGCTGACTACGTTCGATTAAAAGTGCTACACGAAAAAGGTGGAATCTACTTAGATACCGATATGCTATTATTAAAATCCTTAAATCATCTATTAGACAATCATTTGTTTTTAGGTGTTGAAAAGAGCGAAGTGATTAATGCTGGTATTATTGGAGCTAGTGGCTTTCATCCTTTTGTGAAATTATGCTTAACGCATTATGAAAACTTAGATTTTGATCCTCGACGCTTACAAAGCATTCCATCTATTTTAAGTGAAATTTTACGACAGTACTATAATTTCTCTACTTGTGAAGCACCTTTGCTACTTAAAGACAACATAAAAATCTATCCTGTACCCTATTTTTACCCATTACCATTAGCAAAGGCTGGTCAAGATTATAAAAAATATATTGTTACAGAAAGCGTAGCCGTACATCTTTGGGAGGGAAGTTGGCTAACGGAATGGAATCATTTTAGAATGGGACATTTATCAAAAGCTTTTGATAAAGTCAGAGAAAGGTGGTCAAAAAAAAATATTACAGTTGCTTATGTTCTAAAATTATTTGTTTACATTCTGTTATTGCCTATTTGGTTATTAAAAGCGTTCATTTCAAGATGAACTAAGCATACCACATTGCAATTATTCTTGCCTTTAGTAAATCGTGGTAATAAGCACGTTGTATAGGGGATACCCAGTAAGATAGGAACAGAAAGTAGTATTTTTCTAGTATTTTATGCTTCCCACTAGCTTGTAAAGCGTTGACCAAATAGTGCTGCGCTCTATTTTGCTGTTGCGAATAAAGTAAGCCATTAGAAATCATTTGCCGAAGCATTGTTTCGTCATAATTCCAGACTTGACTATTTCGGCACTCCCTTAGTTTTTTATGGATATATTTAAAACATATTTTTTGTTCTAAAGATTTTGCACCTGTTTGCCCTTTAGTATGTACTCTCATGTAAATCAAAGGTTTATCTAAGTTTACGACTTTATGATGATGGGCTATTATTCTAGTAAGCAACTCGTAATCTTCGGCGTTAGGCATGTTGTAATATCCTCCTAATTTTAGGAGTGTCTCCCTTTTTATGAACCAAGTAATATGTGTTAAGGGATTAATATATTGAATACAATACGCTATGGCTTTTGCTTTGGTTGGACTTTTAGAATAACCTATTTTACGATTATTTTCATCTATTTTGATGACTTGACTACCGCAAAGATCAATATCAGTGTTCTTTTCCATGAAGTTGAATTGTTCCTCCAATCTGTAAGAAAAAGCAATATCATCTGCATCCATTCTGGCAATATATTTACCTTTGGAAAGAGCAATACCTTGATTTAGATTGAGCGGCAATCCTTGATTTTGCTGATTAATGATAAGAATAATTCTATTATCTTGTTTAGATAGCAAAGAAAGGTATTCTATAGCTTCTTCATGTTCGGGGTTATCTAGCAAGAGTAGGAGTTCGAAAAATCGGAAAGTTTGATTTAATATACTATTTACAGACGCTTTTATCCAAATTAAAGGTTCTTTATAAATAGGCAACAATACCGAAACTAGGATTTCCGTGTCTGACATACATCAATACTAAAAGCTATGCTGTTTGCAAAACACTAATATATCGCTCCACCACCAACTGCTCGTCAAAATATTCAATGACGAACTTTCTGCCGTTCAACCCCATCATATGGCGTTGCTGTGTGGTCATACCAATCATTATTTCCATTTTTTTAACTAAATCATCCACATTTTTAGGTTCACAAAGGAAGCCATTATAGCCATCTTTAACGACCTCTCTGCAACCTACATTGTCTGTTGTGATAATTGGTTTTGCCATAGCAGCGGCTTCCAATAAGCTACGGGGAGTACCTTCTCTGTAATAGGAAGGCAAAACAAAGCAATCACAATCTGCTACATATGGGCGTACATCTTCTGTTTTTCCTAAATAAATAATATCACCATTATGATGCCAGTCGTAAATTTGAGTAGAGGAAATCGCACTCGGATTTTCTACATCCAAAAAGCCTAACAAATAGAAATTAACCCCTGAGTATTTACTTTTTATGATTTTAGCTGCTTCCACATATTGTCCGATACCTTTATCCCAAAGTAATCGTGCAGATAGCAAAAAATTCATACTATTTTTAGTGGGCATCCGGTCAAAATTTGGCGAAAAATGCTGAATGTTTACGCCTTCGCCAGGAAGAAGTTGCGTCTTAACTTTGTGAACAATTCGATGCTCAACAAATTCATTTAAGTCATCTTTATTGACAAACCAAACTTGCTCTGTAAACCGAAAAGCCAATCGGTACATCAACGAAATAACGTGATACAAAAAGTTCTTTTTTATAAAAGTATGACCTGCACCAGAAACAACTGCAATGGATTTTATTCCTGCTACTCTAGCAGCAAGACTCCCGTAAACATTGGGTTTTATGGTATAGTGGAATATAAAATCAGGCTCATAGCTTTTGTAGATTTGTAGTAGTTTCCTAAAATAACGTAGATCGCTAAATAACCTTTTGCCTTTGTTTTGAATAGTGATATCAACATGCTGGTAGTCTTCTGAAAGTAGATAATGTGTGTAGGAATCCTTTGGCGTAATGACTAAAACTTCGTACCCTTCTTCTTTAAGCCGTCGAATCACACCTAACCTTAAATTATAGACATACCAAGAGGTATTTGCTACAATAGCAATTTTTTTTGCACTAACAACTTTCTTAGAAGTTAGATTTTTCCTCAATGTGTAGAGCGTACTAGGATTGACTACCATTTCTTTGTGTTTATTCTGCCAAGAATTAAACTTAACACACGACAATTATAAAAGCATTATTTGTTTTTAGCATGGACAATACAGCACACGGATGAACCCATTAAAACAGGCTTAAACATGCTATGCAATAAGTCAAACATCTAATGAACAGGAACTTACACAAACTGAATTACAGAATTCAATTCTTTTGTGAGGATTTAGAAACTAGCATGGCACAATGATAGTAAAAAAAATTAATACATAAAATATTTATCTCTTCTTTTTTTACATTGATTCTTTTAGTTTTTTCTTTTTCATCACATTGAAGTAGAGCCAGCCAGAAGAACTTGCCGCTAAGAAAAGCACTACTAGTAGTAGGTTTAGCGTGCCAATTTGTTGTAAGGAGAAAACCAGAACAATGAAAAAGACATTAGTAAGCAGTAAAATACTGGTGGCTTGAAGATGGGTAAATCCTGAGTCAATGAGTAAATGGTGAATATGTGTCCGGTCTGGACTGAAAGGGGAGCGACCTTTGAGCATTCGGGTCGTAAATACGCGCAAGGTGTCAAAGAGTGGTAATATCAAAATGCCAATTGCTACGGCTGGCACGGATTGAAAAGCATAAGGGCTTTCTATTGGTAGCACTTTATGCAGCTCTATAAACTTGATAACAAGAATGGAAGCGACCAAACCCAGTGTAAGTGAACCGGTGTCTCCCATAAAAATCTTAGCTTCTTTGATGGCGTTGTAGCGTAAAAAACCAACCACTGCACCTGCTGCTGCTGCTGCCAAAATAGCAAGTTCTGTATTTTCCGTCAGAAAAAACCAACTACCCAGCACTGTACAAATAAGAACAGAGATACTGCCAGAAAGCCCATTGATGCCATCAATAAGGTTGAATGCGTTGACAATGACTACGATAGTGAAAATGGAAAGCGGAATAGCAAACCAATCTGAAATTTCGGTTATACCAAAAAGCCCGTAAAGGCTAGTAATTTTAACTTCTGACTTGAATACGAGAATGGCAGCTGCTAAAAGTTGTGCAACTAGCTTAGTTCTAGGCGCAATGGCGAGGAGATCATCTTTTATACCAATGAGAAAAATGATGAGAAAACTACAAAGAATGTATTGCAAATTGCCAAATACATAGAATGGTGTCCACATGACAATAGCAAAAATTAACCCTGCAAAAATTCCTATGCCTCCCAAAGACGGAGTAGGTATTTTATGGGAACTTCTGCCTACGGGCACATCATATAATTTTTTTACAGCCGCAACTGTGATGATGGAAGGAATAGCAACGTAAGTTAATGTGAGCGCCGTAATGAAGGCAAG
>DAITMC010000042.1:1220-19918 GCA_036835365.1 Saprospiraceae bacterium | reverse complement strand
TTGCCTCCAATTTAGGTGGTCGAGGATAATCCCATACACTTTCTTGACCTGCTTTTGGTATTATTTTTTTCATTGTGGCTTTCTTTATGTTCCAAATTAACAGGTGTTTTATAGAAATGTTGATGCGTCAAAAATATAAGAAAACTAAAATGCCCCAATCAGAACAACAAAACAGAACAACTCGACATAAATGTCAATTATTCCACCTACCATAGCTAAAACAATAAGAAAATTACTGCCGATTAGTAACATTTTAGAAGTGGTGCAATACTACATTATCTAGTTATGTTTAATAATCACACGATGAAAAAAACACTCCTCATTTTAATTTTTTCAGGCTTTTTAGTACAAGCTATTGCTCAAAATTTTAGTGTTAATTTAAGTGGTGGTTTGAGAAAAGACTATGAATTAAATGAAAAATTCGATTTTCGATTTTCTCAACGTTTAGCGTTAACACCACAATTTAGTGCTTTCAACAACAATGGAGACCTCTTTAACGACCTTGATTTGCTACCAGGCACTTCAAGAAGGGATGACGATAATCGAAGAAATAGTAATGGCTCATCTAACCGACCTCCGTTTGATGGTCGTAATTGGTATTTTACGCCAGGTGTTAGAAGTATTACCTCCTTAAGATTAAGCTGGAAAGTTGAAAAATGGTTGAGGATAAATAATGAGTATAGCTACTACTGGCGAGCAGGTCGCATCCGTCATGTCTATGAAACTACTGTGCGCATTGAACCTGACTTGCCCAACAAGAAATGGCGTGCTAACTGGCAAACTTCTTTTCAACATGTAGGGGAGACTCGAAGCAGTGGTTTTAGGATTTCATCAGGCTTAAGGCATCGGGTGCAAGTAGAGCATCGCTTGAACAAAGTTTATGCTGTTTATTCTAGCTTAGGCATCAACAGTGAGATAGAAAATGATGGTTCAGACTGGGATCGCTATCGAATTAGTGCGGGGGTACGCTATCGCGTGAATAGCCAACAAAGGTTTCAAGCGAGTTATCGCTTCCAGCAAAAGTTTAATAAAAACCGAAGTGTGGCACACGGGTTTAACTTCTCTTATCTCTATATTTTTGATTGATGAGGCTAAAAAGACTACTTTAACATACTCGCTATTTTATAGATAGTTTAAGCCATTCACTGTTAAAATGTTGTGCAGAAAAGTTATGAATAAAAATAAGTAAGTCATCTTTTTATAGTAACTTTGTTTTTGCTAGAAAATAGCAACTGGCAAAACTTAATTTCCATGTTACCATCAAATGAAATGTCTCTGAAATCAGCTATTTTAGCCTATATCAATGCTTCGGAAAAGCTAAAAAGTAAACTTTTCTTAACAAAGGTAAAAATGCACTGGGAAACGGCTATGGGTAAACCCATTATGAAATATACCACTGATATTCATTTGCGCAAGAAAAAATTATATGTACACATTGAATCGGCCCCCCTACGCCAAGAGTTAGCGATGAATAATGAAAGAATATTGACTATTTTAAATGAATCGCTAGGCGAAAATTACTTAGAAGAGGTTATTATTAAGTAACATTTCTAGTATTAATTCAACACAATATGCCAGTTTTTCATAAAATCAGACCTTTTCTTATTCTCGCTATCACTTTATCTATTCTATTGTCGCCAATGGAATCGTGGAATACAATGGCTTTGGTAGCAAGTATTCTTTTGCTCATTGGTCATCTTTTGTTTTATAATGTTTGGCGGAGCTATCAATACCTAAAAAAAGGGGCGATTACTCAAGCAGAGCAGTTGTTGCGCTATGCACATCCTGCCACCCTTTTACCCATGCACAAAGGATTTTATTTTTTCACAAAAGGCATGATTGCCGTTCAACAAAAGGATGGAAATAGTGGAATAATGCTACTAGAAAAAGCCTTGCGCTATTCTTTGAATAAAGAAGACCAACTTATGGCAAAGTTACATTTGGCACAGTTGTACTACAAAAGTGGCACACTAGACAAAGCCAAATTATATTTGGCTGCTGTCAAAAAAACACCAAGCAATAATCTACTATTAAATCAAAGTATTCAAAAATTAGCGCAACAACTAGGTATATAATTCGCTAGAAGTATTAATTTTGCTCCATGAAATCAGCATAATTTTTGCTGTGAGAAAAAATTGTTCTTTATGTTTTCTATCAATATATATCTTCGATTTGCTTTAATGGCTGCTTTTTTCCTAGGCGGCATCGCACTTACTTTTTTCTTTGGATTTTGGTATGCCTTTCCGCTTTATTTAGTCGCTATCATTTTGATTATAGGTTACATCATGCTAGGCACTATCCAATCAGCAGGCATGATGATGCAAGCTGGCGACCTTGATGGCGCAGAAAAAAGACTGAATTTAACCTTTTTCCCAAAGTGGCTTTTCGCAACGAATAAAGCATTTTATTACATCTTGAAAGGTACTTTTGCCGCTCAGAGAAAAAATATGGACGAAAGTGAAAAATGGTTGAAATTAGCACAAGAAGTAAAGGTGCCTACCGACAATGAACGCGCCATGATTGAACTTCAGCTAGCAGGCATTAGTGCCAGCAAAGGCAAATGGAAACAGGCAGAACTTCATATGCGCACCCTGAAGCAATACAAAATAACCGAGCCTACCCTTAAAACGCAAATTGCAGACTTTGAAAAAATGTTCGCACAACGTGGGCAAGCACAAGCAGCCACCAGAATCGGTTACAACGGTGGTGGAATGCGACCAGGCGGAAAACGCAAAAGACCTAAAATGAGATAGTTACGTTAATTTTGTTATGCTTTGTAAAGACCAAGCTTGCGGTTTAGCAGCAAACAAAATTTTTGTTTTTGCCCAAGTCCTTTGGAACAATTCTGATTGGCGGTAGCTTTCCAGTGCAGCGGCATCTTCCCAATGGCTATGCGTAAAAAAAACATAGGGTTGCTCTTGGTCTTGCAGCAGTTCCAAGTAGTAGCAACCTTTAAAAGCTCTTATCTTGTGATGGTTTTCCTCAAATATAGCTAGGAAATTAGCCACATGCTCTTCTTGAAAAGTCATTTTTACAATCCGCTGAATCATAGGCTTTTGAAATCAATTTGAATGGTGTCATCAATGCTTAGCCCCAACAATTTCGCCGCTCTTCCCATATTGACGGCTATTTCAAGAAACTGAGCTGCATTGAATAAACAAAGCACCTCGCCCACAGGCACATCGTAATAATAGATGCTCAACTGAGTGATAGGTTCGTGGCGTTTGAACGATATTTTGAAGGGACGATTGGCACTTACCTCTTTGAAGAGTGCTTTTGAGATATTAACAATCACATTGTCGTAATGGTCAATATAAATGACTGAACCTCTGATTTGAGTCGCCATGACTACTGGTCGAAGCATGATGCGCTGCTCAATGTTGAGTGCTGCTTGTCCAATTTCTTCCAATGCCCCCTTTTCGTATAGATGTCGAACGATAGTGGCATATAAATGCTTAATAATAAATTGGTCTTGTTGATCTATTGGAATTTTCACGACTTGAAAAGGTATTTCTTCCAATAATAAAGATAGAATACCATTATCAGGCAGAATAAAATAATATTCTTGATGTTTGCAAAGCAATAGTACACTATTTGCTACACTATGATTGTTAACGCTTACAATATGGATAGTACCTTTGGGAAAATCTGAATAGCTATTTTTTAGGATGTAAGCAGCCTGGACAATATTATGCGGCTCAACATAATGAGAAATGTCAACGATTTGTATATCTGCAACTTGGCTGAGTATGCTCCCTTTGAGCATTCCTACGTAATGGTCAGTCAATCCAAAGTCAGTTGTCAAAGTAACAATAGGCATAAAATAGTTTTAACGTAATTTAATGTGAAAGATAAAAGAGAATATCTTATTTTTACCAAAGTTTATGAATAACTTGTTAGAAAGTTGTGTTCTTTGCATATAAATGAATGATTTATAGTGAGCATTTACGGCTTTTACTTGTTGTTCAATTTATCATCGGACGATTTGAATTCTTTTAACTATCATATCAAAACAAGGAGATACTCTATTGAGCGAAATTAATTTAACGATTGAAGATGTTGATTTGCTAGAACTTTACGGAGAAAACAATGCAAAGCTCAACCTATTGCGTGGCAGTTTTCCAGAAGTGAATATCACATCAAGGGGCAATACGCTCAAGCTAAGCGGGGAAAAGAAATATACCCAAAAAGCAAAAAAGCAAGTTGAATTGATGGTGGCGTTATTGCGTTCGCATCACAAATTGCCTTTGCAAATGGTAGAAGATTTATTAACCGGCGGAAATCCTTTTGATCATCACATTTCGGAAGATATTTCCAAAGCGATTGTTCATGGAACAGGCGGCAAAATCATTAAAGCTAAGACGCGTAACCAAATGAAATTGGTAGAAGCCTCTGAAAGTAATGACATTGTGTTTGCCATTGGTCCTGCGGGGACAGGAAAAACCTACACTGCTGTTGCGTTAGCTGTTCGTGCTTTGCGCAATAGGGCGGTAAAAAAAATCATCCTTACTCGCCCCGCCGTAGAAGCAGGAGAGAACTTGGGTTTTTTGCCCGGCGATTTGAAGGAAAAAATTGACCCTTACTTGCGTCCGCTCTACGATGCTTTGGACGACATGATTCCTGCCGAAAAAATTGCGCAGTTTATGACCAATCGAACCATTGAGATTGCGCCATTGGCTTTCATGCGGGGTCGAACGTTGGATAATGCTTTCATTATTCTGGATGAAGCTCAAAACTGCACCACGATGCAGATTAAAATGTTCCTAACTCGTTTAGGTCCATCGGCGAAGTGTATTATTACAGGGGATTTATCTCAAATTGACTTGCCTTACAACGTCAAATCAGGTTTGAGAAGGGCTTTGCATATTTTAGAGCCGATTGAAGGTATTGGGGTTGTGAGTTTGACGAGTGAAGATGTCATTAGACACCGATTGGTGAAATCTATCATCAACGCTTATGACCGAGCAGAGGAAGAATTCAAGCAGCAAAAACTAGAAGAAGAAAACAGAAAAAATGCAATAGCTGCCATACCCGAAATCGTAGCACCAACCGCCGCAGAAGCAGTAAATGAACTCAATAAATATCCAACACAATGACATCAGAAGTAATTTATCTAGGCGAATTAAGAACCACTGCCAAGCATTTACAATCCGATAATTCCATCCTCACCGATGCGCCTGTGGACAATCATGGCAAGGGGGAAAACTTCTCGCCTACTGATTTAGTCGCGACTGCATTAGCTGCCTGCATGATCACCGTAATGGGTATAAAAGCGAATCAAAAAGGGCTAAACATGGAAGGAGCTAAAGCAGAAGTGACCAAAATAATGGCGGCTAACCCTAGGCGCATTGCCGAGATTCAAATAAAATTAACAATGCCCGTCGGCAACTTCTCCGAAGAGGACAAAAAAGTATTGGAACATACTGCCTTCACCTGCCCAGTGGCACAAAGCCTTAGTGCAGATTTATTACAAAAGGTTACGATTTTGTGGTCGTAATTTTCTGACTAAGTTATATTGATACACAATATGTCATGTTAATGAACAAATTGAATGCTTTGCAACTCAATACAAAATATTTATCTGAAACTTGTACGCAGGCAAGATTTACTGCTTTACCTACTCATTCACCAAACGATGTATTTTAGTCGCATTGGCTAAAATTTTTGTAAACCCTCTTACCTCTTCGCCTGTCCAAGCTAGGTTCATCTCTCCATAGCTACCAAATTTGGATTTCATCAAGTCATAATCAGATTCAATACCTTGCAAATCAAAGCGGTAGGGATGAAGCGTTACAAATACTTTGCCTGTTACTTTATCTTGTGTATCTTCCAGAAAAGTTTCGATATTGCGCATGACTGGGTCTAAATATTGCCCTTCGTGCAGGAGCATACCATACCAATTCCCCAGTTGTTCTTTCCAATATTGCTGCCACTTTGTCAAGATATGTTTTTCAAGCAAATGGTGCGCTTTTATGGTAATTAATGAAGCCGCTGCTTCAAAACCTACTCGTCCTTTGATGCCAATAATGGTATCTCCAACATGAATATCGCGCCCAATAGCGTAAGTAGATGCCAGTGCTTGTAGTTGTTGAATAGCTTGCACAGAGCTATTGGCAATTTCATCATTTAATCCTACCAGTTCGCCTTGCTCAAAGTGAAGCGTAATTTGCTTTGATTCAGAGGCTTTCAACTGGCTTGGATAAGCATACTCAGGTAGTGCTTGATGCGAAGTAAGTGTTTCTGCGCCACCAACACTTGTTCCCCAAAGCCCTTGATTGATAGAATATTTGGCTTTTTCCCACGACCAATCAATACCATGTTGTTGTAAATAAGCGATTTCTTCTTCTCTCGATAATTTTTTATCTCGAATAGGCGTGATAATGGTCAAGTTATCGCCTAGCACATTAAATACATAATCAAATCGAACTTGGTCATTTCCAGCCCCTGTGCTACCATGTGCTATGTATGTTGCACCAATAGCTTTAGCCACCTTCAGTACTTCAATCGCTTGGAACATCCGCTCTGCACTCACAGAAAGTGGATAGGTATTGTTTCTTAATACATTCCCATAGACTAAGTATTTGACACAATGCTGATAGAATGTTTCTACGGCATCAATAGCCTGAAAAGAGGCAGCACCAAGCTGAAGTGCTTTTTTGCGAATGTTGTCCATCTCCTCGCCTCTGAAGCCACCTGTATTCACTAAAACAGCATGTACTTCAAAATCAAGTTCTTGGGATAAATATTTTACACAATAAGAAGTATCAAGACCTCCACTGTATGCTAACACAATTTTTTTCATGAATAAAAAATATTTCTGAAAATTGATTAAAACTAGCTCATCGGATGTGTTTTACTACATCGGATGAGCTTTGGGATTGGATTCAGATAGTTTCTGATGATTCTAAAATCATGTGCGATAAATTGATAACGGGCATTTCTTCCTTAGAAGGCGCTAGCATACCTGTACAAAGGCACATTTTTCGTTCGTTGCGCATCAAAATATCATAATTTGGGCAACTTTTACAACCATTCCAGAAAGCATCATCTTGCGTTAACTCCGAAAACGTAACAGGTCGGTAGCCTAATTCGTGATTTATTTTCATTACGGCTAAGCTGGTAGTAATACCAAATACTCTAGCAGCAGGATATTTATTGCGCGCCAACTGGAACGCCATTTTCTTGATGCGTTTTGCCAAGCCATTACCACGAAAAGCGGACAGCACTAACAATCCAGAGTTAGCTACATATTTTTCGTGTGTCCAAGTTTCGATATAACAGAAACCGGCAAACTCTTCACCATGCAAGGCAATAATGGCATTACCTTTTATCATTTTTTGGCGAACGTACTCTGGGTCTCTTTTGGCAATACCGGTGCCTCGCTCTTTGGCTGAGGCAGCATACATTTCGCAAATATGCTCTGCATAATGCAGATGTTCCTCGCTAGCTACGAAGATGTTTATTTCCATTTTAATAATTGTTTCCCTCTTTTGAAGGTATGAAAAATGATAAAAAAAATAATGTAAAAGGTGGATTTAGAGACGTGCTATACAGCCGTAAGTAACATCCGCCTCGAAAGGCGTGGAAGAAAAAATACCCGTTTAATGTTTGCAAAGTCGTTAATTAACTGCATTTTACATGTATAAAACAACTTGTTGACTACTGTTCCTTTCATTCTAGAAGGTAAAATTGAGCATTGATGAAAAAAAACAAAGCCTTATTTACATAAGTTCAACAAATGTATAATAACTTTACATGATTTGCAATTTTTTATGCGATTGCTAAAAAAATTATTAGCACTTTCTACGATTTCATTTGAGTAAATTTATCTCAGAAAGCCTTAGCCTTGTAGGATTGCAAGTTGAGTTACACTATTCCTCTGTGCTCATGTTATCGTCCGATGGTGTATCTTCTGTTTTTTCAGTGAGCAAACCTCTTTCATTCAACAAGTTAAACCATTTAATGACCCTACGAATATCTCTTGGATAAACGCGCTGCTCGTCGTGTCGAGGTAAAATATCTTTGAAATACTCCCGTAATTCCTCTGCACTGGCTTTAATATCAATCGGTGGATTATCATTCAACTGCTCTAACATACTCTTAAAAACCACTTTCAACGCTGTGGATTCCCCATCATCAGTGTAAATACCTACTGTTTCCAGTGGTGTGAATTGATTGAGGCGTGAAGAAGCAAATTTCTGCTTTGCCGTATCCAAATCCTCTATAATTAGTCCATTCTTTCGATTGGCAGTCACTTTAAATAACCCATTAATTGCCCCACTGACTGCTACTATTTTTTCTAAATTCATAACGAACAAAACGTTTAAACATAATTATTAAAACGAGTGCAAAAGTAATATTGTTTATTATTCTGTGGCATACATTTTACATTATGGTACGACTAAAATTTTATTTTTTTCGTTCTTGATTCTTTGAAATGAGGATTAGATGATGAAAAAATATTTACTTTTTGTTGGGATAACCCTTTATTGTGCCACATTATTTGCACAAAACTGGCAAAATAAAATAGATGAAGCATTGAAAATAGAAGCTCAGTCAGGCAGTCAAGTAGAATTCCTTATTTTGCTTGAAGCACAAGCGGATGTAAGTAAAGCATCACTGTTAAAAACCAAAACGGAGAAAGCACAATACGTTTTTCAGCAACTCAAGGCGACTGCTCAAAAAACGCAACAGAATGTTATTGGCATATTAGAGGCAAATGACGCAGAGTATAATGCTCTTTACATCGTTAATCTTATTCGAGCAAAAGGTGATTTATTGCTCATTCAACAAATTGCTTCGCTGCCAGAAGTAGTTAAGATAGCTCCAAATCCGATTGTTCATTTTAATTTTCCAGAGGAAGAATCAACAGGCATTGAATTGCGCAATCCAGTAGAATGGGGAATTGCTAGAATAAAGGCAGATTCCGTTTGGGCAATGGGCATTGAAGGGAAAGGCGTAGTGGTTGGTGGTCAAGACACTGGCTACGACTGGCAACATCCTAGTTTAGCGCAAAAGTATAGAGGCTATAATGAAGGCTTGTTCAATCATAACTACAACTGGCATGATGCCATCAAAAGCGCTATTGAAACGGGTGAAAACCCTTGTGGACTGGACACTAAAGCCCCCTGCGACGATAACCGACACGGCACGCACACCATGGGAACAATGGTCGGGCAAGATAAATTCAACAATATTGGTGTTGCACCTCAAGCGCAATGGATTGGCTGCCGCAACATGGACAGAGGTGCAGGAACGCCTTTCACCTATTTAGAATGCTTTGAATGGTTTTTAGCGCCTACGGATTTGAACAACAATAATCCTCGTCCAGATCAAGCGCCACATGTTATTGCCAATTCTTGGGGTTGCCCACCATCAGAGGGTTGTAATGAGACCAATTTTGATATACTCCGCATAGCAGTGGATCATTTGAAAGCAAGCGGTGTCGTAGTAGTCGTTTCTGCGGGAAATACAGGAAGGTCAGGCTGTGGCTCTATCAAAGACCCTGCGGCAATCTATGAGAATAGCTTTACTGTGGGCGCAAGTAACATAAAAGATACGATTGCCTCTTTTAGCAGCATTGGACCAGTTCTGGTGGATGGTAGTGGACGATTAAAGCCCGATGTCGTTGCGCCTGGCGTTAATATTCGTTCGGCGGTACTGAATGGTGGGTATCAAACTTTTAGTGGCACCAGTATGTCAGGTCCACATGTAGCAGGTGCGGTTGCACTCATTATTGCTGCCAATCCTGAGTTGGCAGGACAAGTGGAAGTCATCGAAAACATACTAGAGCAAACCGCTATACCAGTTCAAACAGCCTTAAATTGTGGTAATGTTTCAGGGCAAACCGTTCCCAACAATATTTATGGCTATGGTCGGATTGATGTACTGGCAGCCGTGCAAGCAGCGCAGCAATTTTCTGACGTCAAAAATATCAATTTAACGGCATGGATAAGCATTTATCCCAATCCGTTTCAGGATGAGCTGGTTTTGCAGAATACCAAAGGCATAGATAGTGAATTGTCGCTATTTGATGTGCAAGGCAGACTTATTCTACAACATCGTTGGAACAGTAATTTGCTGGGAATCAATACACAACATTTAGCGAGTGGTTATTATTTTTACCGCATCAAGAGTAATTTAGGGGTGCAAAGTGGAAAATTGGTAAAGTGATGTATGTTTAGTTAAAAGCGGTGTAAAATTGTAAAATTATTCGATTAAACCGTTGAAATAGTTTATGTCGTTTGTTGGCTTAATTATAGCCCATGACTTAATTAATAAGCTATAGCAATACGTAACTTATCATTTTTGCGAACTTTTTTTTAGTTATTGGGCAAAATTAAAGCTACTTCAACGTAAACGCTACTCTTCTATTTTTGGCTCTACCTTCATCCGTCTGATTGGTTTCGACTGGTTGCGATGCGCCATACCCTGTATAAGAAAGCCGCTCCTCCGCAACACCAATAGCGATGAGGTACTCATAGCAAGCCCTTGCACGATTAGTAGAAAGTTGTAAATTCTTAGTAGCATTTCCTATATTATCGGTATGTCCTTCTATAATGAGCCTTAAATCAGGATAACGCTGTAAAATATTCTTCACCTCGCGCAGTAAGTCATAGGAGCTTGCCTTCAAAACAGAGCTACCTATTTCAAATTGAATATTTTGTGCCATTTCTTCTAAAAAAGTTCTATCGTTTGCAACGACCTTATCTGAGGGTTCAGAGCTTAGGTAGGTTGATGTAGTATTTGCTGCGGCATCAGGACAACCTGCTCTTTCTGGAATACCTGGTAAATAAGGACATTCGTCAATACCATCGTGGATGCCGTCGCCATCAGTATCGGGACAACCTGCAAAAGTTCCAGCAATTTTCGGACAAAGATCGTCTCTATCTGAGAATCCATCTCCGTCAGCATCCGGGCAACCCTTTGCTGTGATACTTCCCACTTCGTCAGGACATAGGTCTTCATTGTCAGGCACCCCATCAGCATCAGTATCTATGGCTGGACAGCCATTATTAGATGGGTTTCCAGGGTCGTCAGGGCAAGCATCATCCTTATCAGGCACTCCATCGCCATCTCTATCAGGACATCCTTTGACTCGACCAAAATCATCAGGGCATTCATCCTCTGAATCAATCACCCCATCGCTATCTCTATCAGGACACCCTTTTGTTTCGGAGCTACCCGCTTCAGTTGGGCATTTATCCTCGTCGTCTGAAATACCATCACCATCAGTATCAGGACAACCTGCAAACTGTGGCAAACCCGCCACTGTTGGACAGGCATCTGCATTGTCAGCAATGCCATCGCCATCGAGGTCGGGGCAACCAGAAAGATAAGCTAGACCAGGCTGGTCTGGACAAGCATCTAATTCATCGGGCACTCCATCGTTATCTCTATCCATACTTTTTTTCCCTAATTCGTAACTGTAACCTACACCAAATTGAAGATGGTTTCTATCTTCTTTCAATCCATACCTATATTCCGCTTGAAGATTCAAGTAAGCGCTATTACCAACTTTTAGATTTATACCCGCTCCTACAGGGAATTGAATATTCGTTGTCTCAAAACTTTCTATTACCACACTACCTCCTGCCAAAGCATAAGGAATCCATTGGCTATTTCTATCTTTCAGCAAAAACTGCACCGTAGCATCCGCACCAATAAAACTCTGATTGTTTATTTTTTCAGGGGTATGCTGTATGCCAAGACGCAACGGGATGTTGATATTGACCTGTTTGGTAAGCCCTTTATTTAGAAATAGCTCAAAGCCATTAGTTAACCGCAAGGGTTCGCTGGTTTCGTTAGTCCAACCATAATTCAGAAACAATAATCTTCCACCAACTTGACTAGGAAATTTTTCTTGTGCAAACGCAACGCTCGACATAAAGACGAGCCAACAAAGCATGATAATTTTTTGATTCATCTGACTAACTTGTAAGTAATAACAGGCTTTTTTCTTTTTTACGATAAGCATACTAAAAAGTTGTGCAATAAGTACCTTTTTGACTACTTAGGTAGGAATGGGGTCGATGAATATGAAAATTTGAACAAACTATTTTCAAGAACATTCCTTTCTTTGCAAGAAATGAAAATATGCTATGCAAGCAATAGATACTTTTAATAGCAGCTTTGAGCGATATATGCAACAGCATCCATTCAAAGCTGAACCACTCGAACTCTATGAACCAATTGATTACATTTTGCATCTAGGTGGCAAAAGAATGCGTCCAATTATGCTATTGATGAGCTATGCTCTCTTTAAAGACGATTATGAAAAAGCGCTACCTGCGGCCTATGCCATTGAAATATTCCATAACTTTTCATTGGTGCATGATGACATTATGGATCAAGCGCCTTTGAGAAGGGGTAAACCTACTGTACACGAAAAATGGAACACCAGTACAGGCATTTTAAGTGGAGATGTGATGTTGGTTTATGCTTACGAGTATTTGCTCCAACTGCAAGATTTAAGCAGACTACCCGAAATTATCACAAACTTTAATCGCTTTGCTATTGAAGTCTGTGAAGGTCAGCAAATGGATATGAATTTTGAACGATGCACTCATGTCAGCATCGAGGAATATTTAAAAATGATTGAATTAAAAACCTCCGTTTTACTGGCAGGAGCAATGAAAATAGGAGGTATCATCGCCAACGCTAGCGATAAAGATTTATATCATCTTTATGAAATAGGACGAAATATTGGTTTGGCCTTTCAAATTCAGGATGATTATTTGGACACTTTTGGCGATCCAGCTAAATTTGGAAAAAAAGTAGGTGGAGATATTGCTCAAAACAAAAAAACTTACTTAATAATCAAGGCTTTAGAAATAGCAGATATAGACGATAAAGCAAAGTTGCAAATGCTAACCAGCAGCAACACCATTCCAGAAGCAGAAAAAATTCGAATAGTAACTCAGCTCTTACGCGACTTGGGCATTCCTCAGTTAGCTTATGAAAAAAAATTAAACTATCAAAAGATTGCCTATACTCATCTGGAAGCACTTGAAGTTGCGCCAGCGCGGAAGGTAGCTTTGAAGGCTATTGCTGATTATTTATTAGAGCGCGACATCTAAAAGGATGGCTATAATTTTTTTAAACCTAAGAAAAAAAAAGCCCCCCTCCAAAACGTTTGGAGAGAGGGTATCCCAAAAACCGATTTAAGTATATTTTTATATAAATTATTTGATTAACTTCTTTATTGCCTATGCAATAATCGTAATATATCGTTAAAGATACAAATACATTTTACATTGAAAACACTGTAATTTCAAATAAGTGAATATACGTAGTGCTTTTGAAGGACAAATATATTTTTTTTATATAAAAAAAGCAACTTCAAATCATTTATTAACACTTTAAATTTTGTATTAACTTCCATTTACAACCTTTCCGCTTTGTCAAAAATAGTTTCGTCGTAAGTAATGCCTAAACCACTGCCATTTGGAATATCAGTTTTCCCCTCTACTACCTTAATCTGTGGCGCATACCAGTTACTAGGTTTTGCGTCCACCCTGTTGGCAGGAAATTCTTGGAAACCATACATGTTTTGAGTAATTGCCATTACTTGCGCAAACGGAGCAAACAAAGGATCTGCTTTTGGGCTATGTGGAGCAAATAATTTGCCATGCGTTGTAGCTAAAGCATCTATTTTTAATGCCCGAAGTATTCCTCCATTGTAGTACAAATCTGGCTGCAATACATCATAAACATCGGTCTCCACAATATTTTTGAAACGGTAGTAACTCGTGTCTTGTTCCCCACCTGCTAACTTCATTTTTTTCAACGCTTGCTTTACTTTTCTGTTGCCCGCATAGTCCTCCCAAGCACAAGGCTCTTCAAAAATTGCCACACTGTAATCTTCTAACAATGAGGCAATTCTGATACCATCTTCCAAAGTATAAGAGCCATTGGCATCAGCATAAATAGTAATGCGGTCGCCGAGCAATTTTCTAGCTAAAGGCACGATGGCTTGAGTTCTAACCTCTGCTTCAGGTGTATTTTTCATGCGACCACCTACTTTAATTTTAACTGCTTGGCTACCTGTTTGTTGCAATTTTTCCAATAAGTAGTTTACTTCTTGTTCTGCTGTTGTTTCCCTAGTCAAGCTCGAAAGATACATCGGCAGTGTTTGACGTTGTTGTTTTCCTAAAAATTGATGTACTGGACAATTAGCTACTTTGCCTAGCATATCCCAGATAGCAATTTCCACGCTACCCGCACAATTCCAAAAAGGCATTCCGCTATATTTGTAATTGCGTTCATCCAAAAAAACATCCTCAGAAAGAGTAACAATATCCCTAGCGTCTTTACCTATATAAAAGGGGATGATTAACCCCTTTAGTAAGGAATGTAAATTGTCCATTCGGCTGTTGCACACGGTTGTACCGATTGCACCATTTTTGGCATACACCCTTAGAAAAGTTAGTTTTTGTGTGAGCAATAATTCAATTTTTTCAATAATGACGGGCGTTGTAATTTTTTGCTTGATGCGCTCTTCTATTGAATGGAAAGGTATGTTTTGTGAAAAAGCAGCTTCGGGTAAAAGCAAAGTACCTGCCAGTGCAGTAGTGCTATTTTTTAGGAATTGCCTTCGCTTCATAGTAGATTATTTTGTATAAAGATAGTATAAAAATATTAACTACTAAACAGATTTTCATTTTCCATTAGAGCAAACTCAGGAAATTTTAAATTTTCATTTTCTTTCCCCCTTCACAAGCAGGGCTGCTTGGTGTTTGCTCGTTCTTTTCATGCGTTTGCTCTAGCCTTAATATGTTCCATTGAACTTACATTTGGTTTTTCCATCCAAGTGAAATAAAAGGTGAGTAGTAAAGAAATGATTAAATAAGCCGCTATGATTATGGTCGCATTTGGCAATAAACCATCTAAATTGTACCAACCATCCATGCGATAAATGAGATAAAAGCCGAAACTTATCTTTAACCCTTCAGCAATCATAGCTACCCAATGACGATCCATTAAGGCAGTGTAGGCAAAGACCGATACCATTAAAAATGAAGCATATAAAAACACATCCACAAATTGAAATTGTGATACATTAAGCAACACATAACCCATTAAAGCAATAGTAAGCACCAACTGCACCCACGACCAAGCAATTAAATAAAATGAAGCAGGAGTATCATATTTCTTGCGCTCATATACAGAATTGGGCGTACTTGTTGTGGTGCGTAAGTCTGCAGGTCGCCAACCCGTAGGCATAAACCAAATCCGAATTTTATCCCACGCATTTTTAGTCTTCCAGGCATCTTTAGCCAATCCCCAAACGTGCATAAAGTTAATCAATACTGGATTCCAAGTATGCACAGGCTTCTTCGTGCCATAAACAGGGGGAACATCTGCTAGTTCCGCTTGAAAGGTACCAAACCACTTATCCCAAACGATAAAAATTTCGGAGTAATTTTTGTCCATATACTCATCATTGATGGCATGATGCACTCGATGATGAGAGGGCGTAACAATAATATGTTCCAAAAAACCCATTTTACCAATTAATCTTGTGTGATACCAAAACTGTGCAAAAAAATGAAGCGGTGCAATGGTGGCTACCACTGGTGCAGGAATGCCCAAAATTGCCATCGGAATATATAGAAAAAAATAAATGCTGACAAAAGCAGAAACAGACTGGCGCAATGCACAAGACAAATTATATTCTTCGCTGCTATGATGGATAATATGCCGATTCCAAAGTAGATTAATTTCATGATTGAAGCGATGCGACCAGTAACCTGCAAAATCTAACCCAATGAATGCCAGCACATAAAGTAACCAAGAATGCTTAATATTAAATAAAGCGAAATGATTGACCATCCATTCGTAGCTTAGGATAATAACCGTCAATCCCATTAGATTGAACAACGTATTGGTAACACCAGAACTTAAACTAGAAATAGTATCCAAAGAGCGATTCACCCTCCTCCCCTGCCACCAACTGATGGTTGCCTCTACTAAAATTAACAATATAAAAATTGGAATGGCAAAACTCAATGCCTTTTCATAAGTCTCCATGGCTTATTTCGATTTTTGTTCAATACACAAAATTAAACATTTTTAAATTTTGATTAAATCATTTTTTTGGCTGTATTTCAAACAAAAGAGGATAAATGTTTATTCCCCATTAATCAAATAGACTAGCACTTGAAATAATTATCTTATTTTCCTTAGCAAGATTAGCAGATAATGCTTCTTTGGGACTTGTAGTCGGCAGTATTCTGCGAATGACCCTAAGTTTATGGGTGTATTGCTGTAAATTAGCATCAAAAATGCCAAAATGATCAAGTTGGTCAATTTTCACTTTTCCATAGGCATGCATAATTTTTTGCTCCTCCATCAACATACCTACGTGATTTACTCTACCAACACGATCTTCAAAAAAAGCTAAGTCTCCAATTTGTGTTTGTTCCACAAAGTCAATTGTTTCTCCAAACATCATTTGCTGAGCAGCTTCTCTAGGTAGCGCAATACCAACCATTTGCAATACAATCTGTACCAAACCAGCACTGTCAATGCCAAAGGGCGAACGACCACCATGCAAATAAGGCGAATGCAAGTAGCGACGTGCAATTTTTTGAACTAACTCAGCCGTATGCGGCACTTCACTTGCTTCTACTGCCAGACCACTGAATTGATAGCGTTCATCGCCCAATTGAAATTGCATTCCATTGAATTGCGGAAGCCTCGCACCAATCGTAATGGGGACAAAGTGCTGATTCGCCATAAGAGGATGGGTTACTTCTAAACAATAAGCAAAGGATTGTTGAAATAGCTCAAACTCACCTTGAGTGATGGCAATGAGTTGATTGCACTTCACCCACCCAATATGATGATCTGCTTGGCATCGAATTTTCAACCATTCTTTACCTTTGCGCTCCATCACCTCCACCAATTCTCCAAATAATAATTGTGTACACATTTCACTACCAACACTAGCCGCTGTGTGAACTGCAATCATACTTAACGGACATACTCCAAATTGCATGGCATCGTATTTAAACAGACCAGTAATGTAAATGTAATAAGATTTGTAGTAACTCCGTTTAATTCTGAGCTAAAGATTTTGTTCTTTTGAGGCTCAGCAATAATTCTTGACATCAAAATTGTAAAAAAGGTAAATTTTTCAATGAAAAAACAGCATATTTTAGTTCCATGCTTTTTGTGTTTCACCTTAATCAGCCTTGCTCAAGACAAGCATTTTACACAAAACTTTGCGGCGCCCCTAGTGCTTAACCCAGCATTGACGGGCGGCTTTGAAGGGCGTTATCGCTTTTCGTTAATCTATCGCGACCAATGGCGACAAGCACTCACACAACCTTATAACACTTTTGCAGCAGGGCTTGACTTACGCTTTCCCGTCAATTACCTCAGTGCAAAAACGGAAGATGGTTTTGGTGTTGGCATGACCTTCTACACCGACCGAGTAGGTGACATTGGCTTCAGCACTACCGAGTTAGCTTTCTCCACAGCTTATCATAAATCACTAGATGAACGCAACAATCAGTATCTCTCACTGGGCGTTCAACTGGGGTTAAACCAGCGAAACATTACCTACGAAGGTTTGAATTTTGAGGATGAATTTAATGGCTCTGATGGGTTCACTGGTGTTACCAATGAATTATTACCACCCAACAATTTCGCTTTCAGCGATTTCGCAGTAGGTTTGAATTATAGCTATGCACCTAAAAAAGGATTTGGTCTTTTTGCGGGCGTGGCGATGCACCACATTTTTCAGCCACAAATTAGTTTCTACTACGACCGAAAAAACAACGACCCCGAAGCAGGCAGTGCCACCCTTGATAGAAGATACACTGGGCATTTAAGCATGCAAATCCCAGTAGCACAACGTGTTATGGTTTTACCAAGAGCTGTTGTCATGGCGCAAGGTCCGCACCTACAAATCAATGCTGGCGCAAATCTGCGACTAGCTGTGGGGGGGTATGGTGGTTCTGCGGTACATGTTGGCGGTTGGGCACGACCTGCTACCAACGCCGATAATAGCTTCGATGTAGTTGCCGCCATCCTGATGGTAGGTTTTGAAATTAACAATGTACTGTTTGGATTTAGCTATGATGCTGCCACTAGTAGTTTGCCCAATATACAGCAAGGGCAAAACGCCTTTGAAATTTCAATTACGTACTTAGGCAATTACAATAACGAAACTATTTTATGCCCTAAGTTTTGATGCAATTTGTTATATAGAACATAGTCCATTCCAAACAGCGCGGGTAGTGTACTGCCTCATGTGTTTGAAAATCGAAAAACTATCTCTAGCAATGCTGTCTAGCGAGGTGAACTTCGCCAAATGCAACAGTGTTTCTTACGAAAGAATCATCATAATGAATTAACAACACATGATTACTTCACTTCAGCAGTTGGATTTTTCTAAGCATTACACCTATAGCGATTACTTGCTTTGGCAATTCAAAGAGCGTGTAGAATTATTGAAAGGGAGGCTTTTGCCTATGGCTGCACCCAATGTTCAACATCAGCGAATTTCTAGTTATCTTCATACGGAAATTGGAAATTGCTTACGTGGTAAAAAGTGTGATCTATTTTCTGCGCCTTTCGATGTGCGGCTGCCATTAGCCAAAAATAAAATTGTTGGCGATAAAATAGACACCGTTGTTCAGCCCGACCTTTGTGTGGTTTGTGATGAAAGCAAACTTGATAAACAAGGC
>DAITMC010000042.1:0-1120 GCA_036835365.1 Saprospiraceae bacterium | reverse complement strand
AATAGTCTGAAAAAGGGTTGGATGTATTCTAAATTTGGCAATATCTCGAAGTAGTTCCAAATCATCACGGACATTTTCGATAAGCCCTTTGCTTTTGGCTTCCACCAACACACCAAGAATACCTCTGATTTTTAATCCGTATCCTTCCGCTACTTTTCTACCTAATTGTTCATCTATAAGTAGAATTTCAGCATTCAGTTCCACCGCTAGTACAATGGCTTGTGCTTCGCCACTATCCACGCTTTTTACAATTTCATCAAAAAGCGCCCTATTTTTGATTTGCTGGACAATAATCCAATTTTCTTTTTTGAGTGTTTCCGCTTGAAAATCCAAAAAAGCCAATTCTTCATATACATCTTTTGGAATAAATACATTGCTATACAACTGCTTCAACAAATCGAGTTTACCAATCTGAATCAGGTTAGAAACTGGAGAGGTATCGCTTACAACAATCATGTTTCCTATTACTTGAGGTAGTGCAAATCCTTTTCAAAATCATGCTCATCGTAGTGGATGTAAACGCCTCTTTGCGCCAATTCATGTTGAAAAGCAATTTGCCCTAAACCTGCTAACCGTTTTGCCTGCCCCATAGTAAGTTTCTTCTTTTCGTAAAGATAAACCGCAATTTCTATCTTTAGCTCGCTAGCGGTCATTTTGGCTTGCTGTAAAAAATCTGCACTGACTATCATTTCTTCTGTTATTGCCATATTAATAAAATTTACAATACCTAAAAGAGCATTGAATCAATAGGTAATCAAACGAACAAAACAACACTAAAGTTTAACCAATTTCCTCTTATAGAATTCTGATGCGGACTATTTCCTCGTCTTCATCAGAATTTGCAGGATTTTAGAATGAACAGAATTAAAAATATGCCACACCCAAAATCCTGAAAATTCTCTAATTCTGTGAATTCTGATTCAGACTATTTCCTCGTCTTAATCAGAATTCACAGAATTTTAGAATGAACAGAATTAAAAACATGCCACACACCAAAATCCTGAAAATTCCCTAATTCTGTAAATTCTGATTCAGACAAAAAAAATTCGCCTTCGGCGAATACTTTAAAAGGATAAAAGAGCTAAAGGGTTAGCACCGGACTACACGAAAACCTATATTA
>DAITMC010000041.1:0-20156 GCA_036835365.1 Saprospiraceae bacterium | reverse complement strand
TGTGTCGTTCATCTACTTGAAAAGTAAATTGTGCCTTAGTATGTAATTCTTGCGTTTGGGGCGCAAGCACCCATTCTGTACTATGTTGCGGTTGAAAATAAAGGGTATATTTGTAACCTTCTCGATCATAATTGTACTGCATTGTAACTTTATCGCCTATTTGTATAGGATGTTGCTTTGCCACCAATTGAATCTGCTCCTGCGATTTACAAGGTTGGAATTTAGTAATAGGCAATTTAGGTTGCACATAATTGACCTCAGTGCTTGCGGGTGGCATCGGTACATGGGTAGCGTTATTGTTGTCCCATTGGAAGGCGGCATCACTATTGCCATTTTTAGGTGTAAGAGTGCTTTTGGGGGTAGCGTTTGTGTTTCCTTTATCCGTTTTTATGAATTTCAAGGAGTCGCTTTTTAATGGTTGGTAGCGATCATGTATTTCCAAAATTTCTTCAATGCCATATTTTGCGCCTTCACCGATCAGGTAAGCTGCTTTTCGATTGCCATTTTGGGTTTTTATAACTACTTCATAGTAAGTATCTTCAGTTCGATTAGGGTCGAGCAGTTCTTTGATGACAGCACCAGGTTTAAATCCTTTTATCACTAGATTCAACTGGTCAGGCGTTCTACCAGACCAAACGGTGTATTCACATCCATTTTCTTGGCAACATCTAGGGTTTATCCAAGAAATATATAGCGGTTTGTTAGAACGATTTAAGTCATATACCATTCGTAAATCATTGATTGGCGTGCAGTTGGGATCAGTAGCTACCACATTAAAGGCATTCATTTCTTCCTCAATCGTTGGTTCACCGTTTTCATATGATTTTGGTGTGTTAATTGTATTTTCTAATTCCTTTGAGGACGAGGAAGTTAATGGCGATCTTGCCGTTAAATCAACAGGTGGATTAATTGGACGGTCTGGATAAGTGTGTACTACAATTTCATTGTCATTATCTTTTTCTGAATGAATTATATTGTTCTTTGAATTGGGTTGATCTGAACGAATCCAAAAAGCACTCATAATGCGATCTTCTTTTGTAGCGTGGTCGCGGATGTACGTGACTACGTTTACAGGATGAATGGTTCGGGCTAAATCTTTGGCATCCAAATTAAATTCGAAAGTTATGGGTCTGCCCAATTCCAGTGGAATAGGCTCTAGGGCTAAATCTCTGTTACTGGGATTAACATATCTAATCATGGTGTATGGACTAAAGTCGCCACACAGTGAATACTTGTCTAATTCTATACTACCTACTAAACGGTTGCCAATAATTTCTGCTTTGCCACGTACAATACAGGTATCGGGTAGAATAGGTGTTGGAGCAATTTTAGGTAACTCGTAGCTAATAGGCGTATCTTTTTCTGTTGAGGTGTAAGCGTAAGTTGAACCAATTACAACGGGTTGTTGAATTTCTGCTGTAACTGGTCGCTTGCAACCTTCTCCCCAAGCTAATACTCGTAAGGAATGCACCCCAGCATTAAGTAAACAAAGTGGCTCTATTCTGGTTACAGCACCCTCTGCCTTTTGTCTTTTCCCTTCTGGCAAAAGAGGTCGCCAATCTGTATTTTTAGTGCGTGTTTCAATCGTAAATTCCCAGATTTGGTTACGGGCGTTATGAATCAAAATTGCGGGCATAGTATTTTCTTGGCAGTAGCCTTGTGCTTCTATTTCGAGGGTCAATGTGGGTGATTCACATTCTGGGATATTTTTACTAGAAAATTCTCCAGTAGGAAAAACCGCATTATCCTCTCTAGTAGGAGTATAGTGATTAGCGATAGAAATATATTGATATTGATACCCTTCTTGGAGTAGGGTAGTAGTAAATTTAGTATTTAAGATTGGAGCTATTCTTCGGTAGTCTAATCCAAAAGCATAGAAGTTATTATGCTTGAGTCCTTCTACTCTTATAATGTTCGGCTCTCGGTTGTTCATGCGTTGCAATGGTGCAATCATTTTTTGAACGCCTTCATTTAAGCGATTGTCCCCTCTATCTATCATCCAAAAAGAAGCTTCTACATTACTCAAACGACTATGAGAAAAGTAAACTTCTATTTCAATAATTCCTTCCTCTCCTAATGGCAAGATAGTCATTCGGAATTGAGGTACTTCCCTTTCTAATAATTCTTCTATTTGTCCATTGGCAGTGTAACTATTCAATAACAGCGCTATGAACAGGAAGGTAGAGACTAAATATTTGACCATTTTTATTCGCATTTGATTTTGTAAACACTAATTTTAACTCATCCGTTCAATGTACGGTTTTGCGGATTGCCATGTTTTTATGTGTTACTCTTGTGTGTTTTTTGTGCGTGTTCTCGTGTGTATGCGACCGCCAGTGAAGTTAAGATAACAGAATAAATAATCATTGGTTTTGATGTTATCTTGAAGTGCAAAGGTAAACTTTTCTGCATGGATAACTATAACTTTAACGCTATTTTAAGAATTTTTAGTTTAATTCTATGCTTACTTACTGTTTAACTAGACGCTCGATGTGCTGTGAGCCATTCAACATAGGAATATTAACAAAATAGACTCCATTTTCGTAGCTAAAAAGGTTGATTTCCGTTTTAAATATGCCTATTTTATAGTTTTGAAGCACTTTCCCCGTTGTGTCAAGTAATTGAATGGAGCGTGCAGCATCAACGTCTTTATTATTAAAGGAAATGGTTTTAGGAAGAACCCTTGTGGCAGGAGAAAACTCAATATAAGAACGAACTAATTGTAAATCAATGGTTTGTGTTTCAGAAAGACTTTGTTGACCATCTTCATAACTGACTTTTAGTCTGTAGTTTAGTTGCTCGTTGGTAAAAGGTTGCTGGTCGAGATACAAATAGCTACCCCCTACTTGAGCGTTGCCAACGGCACCAATCCAAGCAATACTTTTGAAATCACTTCCGTTGATTGAGCGTTGAATTTCATAACCTGTAATATTGGTTTCGACAGGCATTTCCCAGTACAGTTCAATAACACGCTCTGCCAAATCAAGATGAAATTGAAGTTGCTTTGTTTTGTGGCGCGCTACTCCTGTTTCTTCTCCAAAAGCACTAAGCACGGAATTCTGTGCTTGTGCGGATAACGTAGGTAATGTGAAGGTCAATAAAATAATCAAAAATGAGTAACACGTCTGGCGCATAGTTTGGTAATTTTGATTAAATCGAAGCGGACTTACTTGATAGAATTGGCTGTTAATCAATGAAAACCACTTTTCAAGGGCAAAGAAATAAATATTTTGGATAGCAAGTGGCAGGAGCTTATTTTTTTAGCAAAAATTGTATTATCTTCAATTGCCTACACGCCCATTTTAGAGCGTTTTACAAGGTAAGACTGCAAAATAGGCTTGAATCCTTTTTTGATGTCAGCCTCTACAAATTCAATTCTATATTGCAAGCACTTCATCATTAACTCGTCTTTAAAGGCTTTCATTTGTTGAATGTAATGAGTCTTAACTTGATTCGGTTGCAACTTGACTTTTTCACCAGTTTCCATATCAATAAATAAATATGGACGATTCTCAAATTCAAATTCAAGTTCTTTTGCTTTATCTACCACATGAAAAAGCACCACTTCATGCTTGTTATGTTTCAAATGTTGAAGAGCAGAAAATAATTGCTCCACTTGCTCTGATTGTTCAAACATATCGCTAAAGATGACGACCAGGGAGCGTTTATGAATGCTATCAGCAATTTGGTGCAATGCTTCAGCGGCGGAAGTTGTCTTATTGTATGCTGGACGGTCAATAATTTGTTGCAGATAAGTAAGTAAGAGCTGGTAGTGTGCAGTGGTTAACTTACATTTAGTATGAGTTTGTACGGTGCTATCGAAAATACTCAATCCAAAAGCATCGCGCTGCTTTTTTAACAGATTCATCAACGAAGCTGCTGCCAATACAGAAAACTCTAGTTTATTTATTTCATTAGCCTTTTTTTGCTCTGGAAAGTACATCGAGGAGGAAGCATCTATCACAATTTGACAGCGTAAGTTGGTTTCTTCCTCGAATCGTTTAGTAAATAATTTGCTAGTGCGTGCAAATACTTTCCAATCAATGTTTTTAGTGCTTTCGCCAGCATTATACAAGCGATGTTCGGCAAATTCAACAGAAAAACCATGAAAAGGACTTTTATGTAAACCAATAATAAATCCTTCCACTACTTGCTTTGCTAGTAAGTCTAATTTCCCTAAGTCCCTTATTTCTTGATTGTTGATTAATTCCAAGGTTGATTTTTTTTGATACAAAAAGCAGTTAATTACAAAGAACTAGGTAGCGCTGAGGTAGCGTTAGTGTTGTCGCGTATGACTTTATCCTCCTGTTTTATTTTTACTTTCATGCCGTCAAATGCAGTCGCAATTTTGCTGTTCAACAATGCGGTGCCATCTTCAATACCCTGTACCACAGCAATATCAGGAGTCATTTTTAACACCTTTACTTCTTGAAGACGCAATATACTGTCTTGAACAACATAAACAGCATTTTGGTCAATCAGTAGCGCTCTTGGCAAACTCACTGCTTTGTCGAAGCTAGCGGCATCTACATCCCCTTTTAGGTACATTCCTTCTTTCAAGTCTTGCCCAGTTGCTGAAATAAATATCTTTACATTTTGAGTATTAGCGTCAATCTGATTACTAATGCGTTTAACTTGACCATTCCATTCTCTCATAATATCACTTGAAAATAATTTTACACGATTACCTACTTTTATAGCCCTAAGCTCAGAAAGTGGTACAGCCGCTTCGAGTTCATAATTGTTCGTATTCATTAATTCCCCAAGCGTTTGCCCTGCTCTCACCAGTGCGCCAGGATTAATGGCTACCGTAGTCAGTACGCCATCGAAAGGAGCGCTAATGATATGCTTACTTAAGCGAGTTTCTGCGCTTTTAATACTAAAATATTGATTTTGAATATTTTTGGATGCGATAAAATACTTTTCTTGCTCATTCTCAGGGTTAGGAAAGGGTTTTATCGGTGCTTCTACATCAAATTCATTGAGATATTGCTGCCAATTCTTAAAACTTTCCTTGTAATCTATCTTTAAATCAGGCATAAATTGCGTAATAGCATTTACCAGCGCACTTTTCTGTGCATTCAGATTGTATTTTACTTCGTCTTCATTAATTTTAGCTAAAATATCTCCTTTCTTGAAAAAACTCCCCTCTTTGAAAGGGCGACTTGTTTCTTCCAAAATACCTGAAACTTCAGAAAAAATCTGAATTTTATCAAACGCCACTAAGGTGCCTTGCACACTCAATTTATTGGGAACAATACCATTTTGCACATATATAACATCGACAAGGATATTACTCAAACCAGCACTTGGTCGCATCTTAGGTGGCTCTTTTTGAGCATTTAATCGCTTGGAAAGTTGAATGCCACCAAAGATAATTGCTATTCCTAGCAATATGAAAATAATTCTAACAATTGTATTTTTGTCCATGATTAAAAGTTTCGGGTGCGCAAAACATTGCTGACTGCTTTTCTTTAAACTTACAGATGAATGTAATGTTGAATAAAACCAACGTCAGGCAGCAAAGTTTTGTAACTTAAGACTAAGTTTGTGCTTTAACATTCAAAAGTATCAAAATTTCACAATCAACGACCTATAATGAGAGTATATTTAGACAATGCGGCGACCACACCCATAAGCCCAGAAGTGATTGAAGTCATGTTGCCTATTATGCAACTACAATATGGCAATCCTTCTTCTGTTCATGCGGAAGGACGTAAAGTACGCGCTATCATTGAAGAGGCAAGAAAAATAATTGCTAAAAATATGGGTGCTTCTATTGGTGAAATATTTTTTACCTCTGGTGGTACAGAATCGAACAATATGGCACTCAAATGTGCTGTGCGTGATTTAGGCGTGCAAAGAATTATTACCTCTAAAATTGAGCATCATTGTGTGTTGCATACCGCCTTGCATTTGGAACAACAGCAGCAAGTACAATTAGATTTTGTGGAATTGAATAAATATGGAGTAGTCAATTATGAGCATTTGGAAGGTTTGCTGCAACAAACCGACAAAAAGACGCTAGTGTCGCTCATGCACGCCAACAATGAAATCGGAACTTTACTGGACTTGAATAGGGTAGCCGCATTGTGCCAAGCATATGATGCTTATCTTCACTCGGATACAGTGCAAACAATCGGCCATTTTCCTATCAATGTTGCTGAAACACCTATTAGTTTTCTTTCTGGCGCAGCGCATAAGTTTCACGGACCGAAGGGAATAGGATTTATTTATATCAACAGCAACAATTTAATTCGTCCTTTTATTGACGGTGGCGCACAGGAGCGCAATATGCGTGCTGGTACAGAAAACGTGTATGGCATAGTGGGCATGGCAAAAGCATTAGAGTTGGCGCTGGCTTATATGGAAGAACGAAAAGTACATATCTTGGAAGTACGCAATCATTTAGCAGTACAACTAAAAGCCAATTTTAATGACCTTATTTTCAATACAGACTTTGAGGGAGATTCTTTGTACACCGTATTGAGTGTTTCTTTTCCACCCTCGCCAAAAGGTGAACTACTTCTTTTCAGCCTTGATATTGAGGGTATTAGTGTTTCAGGGGGGAGTGCTTGTAGCTCTGGCGCTGATGCTGGCTCTCATGTTATTGCTGCATTACAGGGGGCTGATTCACAGCGAAAAACTATCCGATTTTCTTTCTCACATTACAACACAAAAGCCGAAATGGATTTTGTGGTAGAGAAATTGAAGGCTATCTTAGGGTGATTTTAGGATGATTTCCTTAAATAGTATAAAATTAATGTACCATTAATTTACCAACCCATTTATTGGGGTATTGTGCTAATTCTACTACATAAAGCCCTTGCTCGATTGAAGGCAACAAAAAATTAGCTTCGGCTGTTATCCACTGCTGATGGACTATTTTGCCTAGTACATCGTAAAGAGTGCATTGACTTTTTGATGAAACAATAAAATCGCCTTTTAACTCAATAGTGCTGCCTACTTTAGCAGGGTTAGGTGCTATAACTAATGACTGAACAGGAAGCAGGTTATCCGCAGCAACTACATCCAAATTAAAGTAGGGGATTGCTTTTTCATAGGCACGCACGCCTACCTGTGCGCCAATTTTGCGTCCAGGAATGTCATCGATAGGAGGGTGAATACCTCCCCAGATACGTGAAAGACTGGATTGGTCAGAAGCATCGCGATAAGTCGCCCATTGCAAGGTCATGTCCACGCTTGGTCCTCGTTCAAAAACTAAAAAATCATTTTTCTTAATTTCAAAATTACTCATACCACCAGGAAAGTAAGTGTCGCCTGTGATTAGTGTCAGGGCTTCAGCGGCGGCTCTAGAAAAAGTAGAATGCCCTGAAATGTAGCCAGCAAAAGGGGGCGTTACAAAGGTTGGACGTTGATAGGGCCACCAGTTTTCTGCTAAAATCCAACCTACACCTGCTTTATCTTCTAAAGGATTACTGATGTAGGTAGGTCCTCGCCAAGTATATAGTTTGATTTTTCCAATATTGTTCCTACTTTGAATGGCTAATGGATCATTTTCACCCACCATTTCAATAAGATTATCCACTAAAGGAATACCAGCAGTATTATAATTGCCAAGATTGATATTGGTACTTTGTCCGTTTCCGCCTAAGTAGCGAATAGCTGAAATAGGACGCACATAGTCGTACCAACCCTTAATACTCCATGCGGCAATCGCTGCATCATGCACTGCACCACCCAAAATTAAATAACCTTTTACGTCCCATTCCAAGTCATCCAATATTTCGCCTTTGCCATTGAAGCGTTTCTGGAGCATAGGATGGTCATTGACGGTATTGAAAATGGTGAACCAATGTCCTGGAGGGGTCTCTGAATCGGGTCCATCTGCCCAAAATTCTGCTACTACTCTTGCATAGTCTCCTCTTGGCACAAGTTGAGGCGTGTAAGGCTGACCCGTTTTCGGGTTAATCGCATATCCATTTTGTATAGTGCCACCCTCAAAAAAATCATAGAAATGTTGATATTCCTCAAAATTAGTAGGGTAGTCTTCTAGGTTGGTGTTGCCAATAGAGGCGGGCGAAATATCCCAAATAACTTGATCGACGGTGTCTAAATGAGCTCCCCAAGCAGCAACTATGGAGAAATTCCATTTGTATTCTTCGCTAGCTTCTTTATCTTCTACTTCAATAAAACAAGGTGCGCCAGGATCGAGATATACCTGGTAGGTATCCCCTCTGCGAAAATAGGTCGTTACATCTTGCTTGGTCAAGGCAAAAGGTTGCACATTGCCCCATTCTGGGGAAAGAAAAGGAATATTTTCACCCGGAATCGGATTCCCCGCTTGGTCAATAGCTACCGATAAACTTAGCGGCTGAAAACGGTTAGGGTCAAAAAGGAAACGATTGCCAGATGTAGCGGGGGCAAGTGGTCCATTGACTTGGCGATAATACTGATTGGCATAATCGTTTTGCTCATTCGAGCCATCCTGTAACCCAAATTCAATTATTTTTTCGGCAATATAATTACCCAGCGCTGCTGCTCGCTGATGAGCATAATCGGTGGAAGTAAAGTTTATATCATAACCTAGCTTGGTCATCAAGTCATTGATTCTTCTGAAAGTATCTTCTTTTCTAGGTGAATTTCTGAATCGGTGCGCTATAAGGCGATAGACTGCATAACTTATTGCTTCTTCTTGTGCAGCTCGACGATTTTCAGGCATAACAAAAGGTGTCATAGGGAAAAAAAATCCACCAATGGAATTACCTAAAAAATAAGCATCAGCTTGGTCATCATAGGTTGCCCATGCGTCATACATAGCTACCGAAGTATGGAGTAAGTTGCGCGCATGTACTGTGGGGCGGGCAAGATCATTTCTGATAGCTTGTAGGACTAATTCATTCCATTGGCGTGCTACTGAATGTTGAGCTAATAGGATAACATTCAAAGCCATAAGTACAATAAGCACAGCGACTCTTCTCATACAGTCAAATTCTTTTTTGATGGTTAATTAGGTTAAAGTTATAAAGTTTAAGGCATATTGTATGCAATTTTTGAAAATTAGTAAGCGTTAAACTCATAAAATCCTTAAATTACTCATGAAGTATCTTGTAGTTGTTTTAGTGTTATGTTGTTCATTCAGCTTTTTACAGGCACAAAGCACTGTTTCAAACTTAGATTCAACTGCCTTAAAGGAGTTAAAAGCTATGGAGGATACGTTGGCTTTTTTTGCTTATGTTACCTTGAACGCCAAAGCAGCCGAGCAGCGTTTTTTAGCAGTTCGGGCTTTCATTCCTATGCTAACAAAAGCACTAAAAGTAGAAAATTCATTTGATTATCCATTTGAGCGACTGCGTAATATTGCTATTCAATATCCTCAAGATAGCACATTTCGCATTTTTTCTTGGCAGCTTTACGTAGATTCTTCTGACTATCGTTACTATGGCGCTATCCAAATGAATACGCCTGCCTTGAAGTTGATTCCACTCGCTGATCGCTCTTTTCAACTCGAAGAAGAGGTAGAGCAAGCTATTTTGTTTAGTGAGAACTGGTATGGTGCTTTGTACTACAATGTTGTAGATTTTGATACTCCAGAGGGGAAAAAGTATTTACTTTTTGGGTATGACAATTATGAGAATTTTGAGCGCGCTGAAGAGGAAGGCGATAGAGACCGAGCATTTGCTTTTAGCCATAACGATTATGAGCTTGTTTCCAAGCGAAAGGTAATTGATGTACTGAGTTTTAAGCAAAACAAAGCAATATTTGGTGCACCTGTTTTTGTGCATATCAATCCTAAAAGTCAAAAGCAATATACCAAGAATAGGGTAGTGTTGGAGTTTTCAGCAGATGCGGTAGTAAGTTGCAATTACGATGAGTTTGAGCAGATGATTATTTTCGACCATTTGATGCCAATGAGTGAAGCCATACCAGGAGAAAAGGTGGTTTATATGCCAGAGGGTACTTACGAAGGTTATCGTTTGCAAAATGGAAAATGGATACATGTAGAAAGTGTATTTAATACCACAGTGGACGAAGCACCTAGAGAACAGCCTATTTTAGATCAGCGTCCAAAGAACTTATTTGGAAAAAGCACGAAACAATAAACAATAATGTGGTTTGTCGTTCAATCCATTGTGGGGCTTATACTATTGCTATCTTGTTAATAGTATATCGCCTTTGAATATTTCACGATGTCCATCAATAAATTCTACCTCTGCAAAGTAAATATAAATGCCAGTAGGTGCTGGAGTATCTTTTAAAACACCTTTCCATCCCTCGTTAGGGTCGTTGAGTGGTAAATTATTTTTTTGAAAAACAGATTGTCCCCATCGGTCAAACACTTGAAGCGTATGAATAGACCTTACGTCTTTACCTACATAAATGGTAAAAGAATCGTTTTGCCCATCGCCATCTGGTGAAAACGCATTAGGACAAAATACATCATAATCCTTCCGAATCCTAATATTTAGATTGTCTTTTTCAACACAGCCGTTTTTGTCTATCACTTCCACAAAAACCGTAGCGGGATTAATGGCAATGGTTTTTAACGAAGTACAATTATTACAGCTAGTAGTGTCAATATTACGCCAAGTAACGGATTGAAGAGGACGGTTAGAAAATACTTCAATTTGGATTTCGTCTCCTAAATCTACCAAAATATCATCTCCTAATGTAAATATCCATTCTTCGGGAATATCTAAGTAAACAATAGTATCGAAACTACAACCAACGGAATCTGTTACGAAAATTTCGTATTCTTTTCTACGGCTTTCGCCGTCTTGTTTTTGCTCGAAGAAAGTGTATTTATAGGGCGGAACACCCCCAGAAACATGGTTTATCCGAATGTTGTCTTCACAGTTTTGTTGTTCTAGGTCTAATTCAATGGCTTTTAAAGGATTGCTGTACAGCGAAGTGGTGTCTAAAGCAATACAGCCATTGGAATCAATCGCTTTTATGCTAAAGGTGGTATCTCGAATAGGTAGGCGTATATTTTTGATACTATCCGCACTTTGAGCTTGCCATTGAAAATGGCAGTTGTCGCAACCTTCAAATTGAGCGGCTAGGGCTAGTACTCTTTGATTACAAGCCAAAAGAATAGAATCCGGCATTTGAGGAATGATATTACAACCTGTTTTTACGACCCAGATGTCGTTTACACCTCTAGAAGGCGCTGTTTTGTCTATTCCAGTATCGGACTCAGAATGACCTGCCATAAAGATACTTCCATCTGCGCCAATAACGGTTTCGGTTAAAGCATCGCGCAATAGAGAACCATAGGTTTGATCCCAAATGACTTCGCCATCGGGTGTGAGATAGAGCAACCAATAATCAATTAGACCTTTCATGGATGCCTTTTTTACAGCGCTGGTGTCGGAGCTAGAAATACCACCGACTACTAGATTCCCCCTTTCGTTGATTTTGATGTTATAGGCTGTATCTGGTTTTTTACCGCCATAATTTTTTTCCCAAAGTAAATTGCCATCATCGTCAATAGCTACTATCCAATAATCAATGCTGCCATAAGAAGGGTTAGATTTTTCAAATGTGGCATCGGAGCCTGAAAATCCTGCTAGGTAAATGACGCCATTTTTTGCCCTTACCATATCAAAAATAGCTTCATCCCAATTTCCACCAATCGTTTTTTCCCAAAGTAAATTACCGTTGGCATCTATGCGCACTACCCAGTAGTCGTTTAGCCCTCTCAAAAAATCTTTTTTATCGCCACTTACTCCCGAGCGAGACTCTCCCCCTAGTAAGAAACCACCGTCGGGCATTTCGATAGCCGCCTGCATCAATTCACGTTGTTCTCCTCCAAAAGTTTTGTCCCAAATCACATTTCCTCTGTTATCGGTGCGCACAACCCAATAGTCCCACTCCCCACGACAAGGTGTTGTCTTTTCTCTCCCTATGTTGGAGTCGGATACGCCTGCCAATAGAAATCCCCCGTCTTTGGTTTCAATAATATCGCCTCTTATGGCATCATGCCCATCGCCACCAATCGTTTTATCCCATTCTAAAATACCATTTCTATCCACTTTAATCATCCAAAAATCCCAACTGCCACGAGAGGGTTCAGTTTTTTGACCACTGACATCGGAGAGCGATTCCCCACCAATAATAAAGCCGCCATCTCTAGTTTGTTTACTTACCCAAATTCGGTCTGCCTTATTGCCACCATACCGTCGTTGCCATTCTATTGTGCCTCGCTTATCAAGTTTGACAAGCCAATAGTCCCAATCGCCAAGCCGCTCGTCGATTACATCACCGTCAGCAGGTGACTGGGTAATGCCAGCGACTAGCACTCCACCATCTGGTGTAGGTACAAGACTGTGTAGTTCTTCCCAGCTACTTCCTCCAAGTGTTTTGTCCCAATCAATAGAGGGAGGTTGTGCAAAAACAATAACATAGCATACAAGCAGCAGTGCTATTATGATGATGGATAGCTTATTTGTAGTCTTATTTAGCATCGAGATAGTTTTAGCATCATAACACGACGTATTTGACTGGCGTGTTACTATCTTTTTGTCAATAAAGTAATATCATTTTCCTATATACGAAAAAAAGCCCAGCTAGTTTACAGACTAACAGGACTTTAACAGTAATGATACTGCAAAATAAAATTAATTTTATTAAATTATTATGTGAACGGCAGACATTTGTTCTTTATGTGCTAAAATTTAACTTATTTTTTGTTCAACATCAAATGATGAGTTGAGATGACATTACTTATTAGCTGGCTATTTTTCCGAAGGTTCTTTGCCACTAAGTTCCTCTGTGGGTGCTTGATTTTGCTGTGCTGCATTTTCAATAACTTCCTTTAGTTCTGTATTTTCCAAAAGCCATTTTACACCAAAGAATACACCAGCAGTAATAGCTAGCGTAATGATTAATCGAGCAAAAACAGTAAGTCTGCGTTTAACTGCCATGATAATTGAGTTTTGTTTTGCTTCGGCTAAGAAGCAGATTGAGTTTAGAAATCAAAAAAGTTATCGTAATGGTTCGTATGAGTTTCTTTATCTTTTAGCTTTTCTTTTTTCGATTCATTCAAGTCCAGTGCTTCTGATGCTTTGCTAAAGAGGATGAAATCTTTGTCCTCACCTAGCATAATAGATGCCGCCTCTTTTTCCCACTGTTCGAGCATTTTTACTCCTTTTTCTTCAAATATTCCATTTTGAACATCAATCGAATCCATAAAATTGGCAGAGATTTGCATAAAACGATCCATTTCTCCTACTCGGTTACTAATATCTTCTGTCATAGCTTCCATGGCTTCATCGAATAGTATTCTCTTATCCGGGTCGCCTGCCATAATACTTAATGCTGATTTCATAGCAGACGTGCTAGCATGGATGGCGATGCGTTCTTGCTCTTTCAACATCACCTGATCCTTCACGTCTTCGACCAATATTTCTGCATTAGCCGTCATTTTGCTCAACACGCGATAAAGTGTTTGCATTTTTTGATACAGCTCTTCAAGGCGCATATTTGAATCTTGCAATCGCCCTGCTTTTCTTGTTTTTAGCACCACCTGTGCCAATACTTCTTCTTTTCTTGCCTCATTAGCTTGCGCTAAATTGTTTTGTATTTGCTTATTGTTATTGTGAATGAGTTCTTGAAGTTTGTGCATCTGCCCACGTAGTTTAGCACTTTGTTTTTTCATGTTTTGCAGTTTTTCCTGCAAATCGTTGATATAACTCTTAACAATAGCAATGGGGTCTATTTCTACAAATAAACTGGTAATCCACCGCATAGTACGTTTGTAAAGATAAACCATCAAAGTACGTGTTTTGGGGTCTAAAATAGAAAAAAGTAGGAGCAGTGCCGTCACCCCAGAAGCAATGGCGATAGGCAGCACATTTAAAAGTGGAATAATATTGATAATTCCAACGCCAATTACTGTCGCTAGGACTACCAAAAAGATGATGCCTGTTCTGCCTTCTGGCTTGTTCCAAAATGTTTTTGCTTTTTTCGTTTCTGGCATAAGTTTGATGTTTTATCTTATTTTCTAACTAAGGTACTCTTTTATTTTTTGCATATCTGCTTCAATTTGAGTAACCAAAGCATAATGTGCTGCGGTGAAGTCATTTTTTGTATGGACAATTTTTTGGTTAGCTTCATCTAATTCGATTTTTAACTGCGCTATTTGTGCTTGATTTGCCTCTACTTCTGCCGTAAGTTGTTTTATCTGTTGTACTTTCTGATAGACGGTTTGCTCAATGGCTTCGGCTTGCCTTACTTTTGAAGTTACTTGTCGTTCTTTTTGTTGTGTTAATGCTTGGTCAAATTTTTGTTCTTCTTGTTTTAAAACATCCAAATAATGTTGTGCGGTTTGTAATAATTTCTCTTTTGAAATTCCCATTGTTTGCATGACCACAAAAGCAGACTTGAATCGAGTAGCTTCATCCTGTGATAAATCTCCTAAAGATTGCAAAGAACGTTTAAATTCCAAGTAGTCAAATCCTTCTAAATTGTGGCGGTCAATAGCACCTAATAGCACATCCACAAATGGCGATGAGTCATCCACTGTTGGTGGCAATTCACTCCGCTGAGTAACGTTACTTTTTACCTTTTCTTTTGGAGATTTAGTTACTGTTTTTTGTTGTTTATCTTCTTCCTCAATAATAAACAACGATTTTATTTTCTTCAACATAAACGTTTCATATTGCTTACATCATAGTAAGAATTGAATACCATCAAAAGTTTTGATTAATCGCTCAATACACTGAAATTTTATATAAACAGCCAAAAATTGTGGGTTGTGAATATAAATCTTTCAACACACAATATATGAAATTTGACACGATGTAATACCTACTTACAGTGATATTGAAATTTTAACTAAAGTTAATGTTGGATTTATGCAAATTAGTTGTAATATTGCAACATAAAGACAAAAAAAAAGCTAGAAGGGAAATCCCTCTAGCCACAATACCATAATCGGTTTTAATATAAAGACACTAGCAATCGTCAATTTTAAAAAAAGTACCTTGTTCAAAAAAGAACAAGGCACGAATCTAACAAGTTATAATCTCATGAAAAAGAACGAATTTTACCTAAAATTTTAGGTTTTTTGAGTTAGTTTGCAACAGTAGTATGAAAAAGCGAATTTTTACCTATCTCAAATCTCCAAGTTAATGCAGTATTTCCACTTCTGTAATTTGTTCGTGGGATTACTTCTGTTTCCATGACTGCTACTCGGAGTATTTATCTTTTTTGGATTTTCTTATCAAATCATTTCTATGCTCTTGCCCCTCTGAATCATTATCTCTTTTTGATGATACAAATATGCGGCGAGCATCAGAAATAAAAAAAGACAAAAAATAAACTTTGTTGAATAATATTTTTTTAATAAAAAGCTGACCCTTTGTTTTGATGGGTGTTTGAGATTTTTATACCCTTTTTTTGTTGAGCTTTTTTAATAATAAAAAAACTTGAAAAGGTTTTTTATTACATGAATGAGAAAAAGTAAGCTATTCGTTGCTTTTCATATTCAAAATTGTATCAACTTTAATTTGTTTTTATCAAGATTAGTTCCTGTTTTTTGTAGCAAATTCTTATCTTAGTCGTTATATAATATAGGTGCGTTAATTTATTCTCAAAAAATCACTAAGGTTACACAAGTATGAAACAACAATCACTAACTCAACAATAAATGAACGTTAACTATCAGTAATTTCTAAGTGTTATACTAAGTTAATCATCTTATTGTTTAAAACACAAAATACTATGGCTGAGGTAATGAACAGTAGTGGTGGCGTTGCCACATCAGTAGTAGATAAAAACAACGACTACCAAGCCCTCGTGAAAAAGTGTTTCAATGATTTATTGACACTTTTGGATAGTAAAATGGATGATCTTGATAAGCGAAATGTGCAATTAGCTTTTGAAATTGCTTTCGAGGCTCATCAATCGCAAAAGCGACAGACAGGCGAACCTTACATTTTACATCCCATCGAGGTGGCGAGAATCTGTGTGGAAGAAATTGGCTTAGGGGCTACTTCTGTCATTTGTGCGCTATTGCATGATGTGGTAGAAGATACTACGGTAACTTTGCAAGAAATTAGAAATAAATTTGGTGAAAAAGGGGATCGTATTGCTACCATAGTAGATGGATTGACTAAATTAGATATTGAGGATGCTAATGTTAACAAACAAACAGAGAATTTCCGAAAAGTATTAGGAACACTCATAAGTGATGTTAGAGTGGTATTGATAAAAATGGCAGACCGCCTGCACAATATGCGCACATTGGAAGCCATGTCGCCAATTAAACAAATAAAAATAGCTTCAGAAACGAGTTTTATTTACGCTCCATTGGCAGGTCGTTTAGGCTTGTATAAAATCAAAACAGAATTTGATGATTTATGTATGAAAATTGTTGACTCAGAAAACTATCAATATATAGCTAAAAAAATTAATGAAACAAAGAAAGCGCGCCAAGAATACATTGAGCGATTTATCAAACCTGTAGAAGCACAGCTCTTAGAAGAGACGAACTTTAAGTTCAGAATAACAGGACGACCAAAATCAATCAGCTCTATCCATAATAAAATAAAAAAAAAGAAAGTTGCTTTTGAGCAGATATATGACCTTTTTGCCATAAGGGTAATTCTTGATTTGGGAGAACAGGCGACAGAGGCTTACGAAAGAATGTGCTGTTGGCAAGTTTATGCCATTGTTTCTAACATATACACGGCTTTGCCCGAAAGAACTAAAGACTTTATCAACTTACCCAAAAGTAATGGTTATCAATCGTTGCATACAACAGTCGTAGGACCTGATGGACGATTTATAGAAGTGCAGATTAGAACAGAGCGCATGAACGAGATTGCAGAACGCGGTTTTGCTGCGCATTGGAAGTACAAAGGAGTTTCTTCTAAATCAGATGTTTATGATGTTTGGCTGGAAAGTATCAGAGATATTTTAGAGGACAATAATACCAATTCATTAGAATTAGTGTATGACTTCAAAAACAGCCTATTTCAAGATGAAGTTCATGTGTTTACGCCAAAAGGAGAAATGAAACGGCTTCCGAAAGGTGCCACAGCGCTTGATTTTGCCTACGCCATACACTCTGATGTAGGAAATCGGTGTGGGCTAGTAGTCATTAATAATCGAATTGTTCCGATTTCAACAGAATTAAATAACAGCGATCAGGTTGAAATTGTTACAAAGCCCAACCAAAAGCCAAGTCGTGATTGGCTTCAAATAGTGACTACCGCTAAAGCAAAAAATAAGATAAGAACTGCACTCAAAGAGGAACAATATAAATTGGCACAGTTGGGGAAAGAAATGCTAGAGCGAAAACTGAGCCACCTTAAAGTCAATTTCGAGGAAAGCATAGAATTGATTATCAAGTATTTTGACTATAAATCTGTTCAAGATGTGTACACCGATTTATTTAACCAAGATATAACAATTGCTGAAATATTCAGGGAATTTAAAGTGGAACAAAGAAAACTTGTCTTGAAAGTAGCACAAGGTGAGCATCCTGATAGTAATGGGCATAAACCAACAAGACAAACATCCTCAAAATTAGGGCTTTATATCAATAAAGAACCCGCCGAACAATATAAGTACCAGCTTGCCTCTTGTTGCAATCCTGTACAGGGTGATCAAGTATTTGCCTATATTACAGTGAATTTAGGGCTTAAAGTTCATCGAGTGAGCTGCCAGAATGCCGAGTATCTCATGGCAAATTATGCTCATCGCATCATGCCTGCTGAATGGTTGATGACCAGCGATTCTTCGTTCATTGCTAATTTGAAAATAACGGGTATTGATACTGGCAAGGGGGTTATCGAGCGTATGATTAATGAAATATCCAACAATTTAGGATTGAATATTCGCTCTTTCAATATTTCTGCCCCCAATGGTTACTTTAAAGCGGAACTAAGCCTAATGGTTCAGAATATCAAGCAATTAAGCCAAGCTATTAACAGTATTAAAAACCTTGAAAACGTTAATGGTGTTTATAGAGACTAAGCGCATTGCTTGAATTCAAATTAAAATATTATGCAACAGCCAATTAGTGAATCAGTAATACAAGAGGTTAAAAATATCTTTTCCGCTTATTTAGAGACGAATCAACTTCGTAAAACACCAGAACGATATGCCATATTAGAGGAAATTTATCGCAGAAGCGACCATTTTGACGCAGAGGCATTATACATACATATGAAAAATCAAAGTTATCGTGTAAGTCGAGCTACTGTTTACAATACATTAGAATTATTAGTAAACTGTGATTTGGTTAAGAAACATCAATTCGGTAAGAATTTGGCACAATATGAGAAATCATATGGCTACAAACAACACGACCATTTAATCTGTGTAGATTGTGGCAAAGTGCTTGAATTTTGTGACCCAAGAATCCAGCAAATAAAAGATATGATGGGTGAATTGTTACATTTTAAAGTAACGCATCATGCACTTAATTTATACGGCAAATGCGACGGAGCCTGCCCTAGGATGAGTGCTAAAAACTCAAATAGATAAGCTATGATAAAAAATAATGCCTTGGAAGGACAACATCATCCTATCTTGCTTTTTGATGGTGTTTGCAATTTATGCAACGGCTTCGTACAATTTATAATCAAACAGGATAAGCAACAAAAACTCAGGTTCACTTCGCTACAATCCGAAATGGCACAACAATTGTTAAGCCAACAAATTACTTATCTGCAATCATTGGATACTGTGGTGTTGATAGATAATGGTCAAATTTATACGCATTCAGAAGCACCTTTGCGAATAGCTCAACTGTTAGGTGGATGGTGGAATTTGCTGCTCATTGGTAAAGTCATACCTAAAAAATTGCGCAATCAGTTATATGGGTTTATAGCCAAAAATCGTTATCGTTGGTTTGGAAAGCAATCAACTTGCTGGATACCTACGCCAGAACTCAAATCACGTTTTTTGTAATTATTGTAAATATATTCAATATTTTCAGAATTTTTTGAACGAAAGATATTTTCTGGCATTAACTTTGTGTAGTAATTGACGTTTTGATAATAGTTTGACTAATAATTTCATCAAACAACATAGAATTGAATTATATTTGCATTTATGAAGCAACAAAATATTCGCAACTTTTGTGTCATAGCACACATAGATCATGGGAAAAGTACACTTTCTGATCGCTTGTTAGAGTTTACTAAGACAATATCAGAGCGCGATATGCAAAATCAAGCTTTGGACGACATGGATCTGGAGCGTGAAAGAGGCATTACCATAAAAAGTCATGCCATCCAGATGAATTATTTACATACTAATGGAGAGACTTATACTTTCAATATGATTGATACTCCTGGGCATGTTGATTTTTCCTATGAGGTCTCTCGCTCCATAGCGGCATGCGAAGGTGCTTTGTTGCTGGTAGATGCCTCACAGGGGATTCAAGCACAAACAATCTCTAATCTCTATTTGGCTATTGAGAATGATTTAGAGATTATTCCAATTCTTAACAAAGTGGACATGGAAAGTGCCATGATAGAAGAAGTGTCTGACCAAATTATTGATTTAATTGGTTGTGATAAATCTGAAATTATCTTAGCAAGTGGTAAAACGGGAAAAGGTGTTCCAGAAATATTGGCGGCAGTGGTAGAGCGTATTCCTGCACCAAAAGGAGATAAAGACGCACCATTACAAGCAATGATTTTTGATTCGGTGTTTAACTCTTTTAGAGGTGTGATTGCGTATTTCAAAATCATTAATGGAACAATTAAGAAAAACGACAAAGTGAAATTCATCAATACAGAAGCTGTTTACGAAGCGAATGAGGTCGGTGTATTGAAAATGAGTTTGTTGCCACAGCAAGAATTATCCGCCGGGAATGTAGGATATATCATTACTGGGGTTAAAGAATCAAGAGAAGTAAAAGTGGGAGACACCATCACTTTGTTGAACAACCCTGCTGAGCCAGCTAAAGGTTTTGAAGATGTAAAACCTATGGTCTTTGCTGGTATTTTCCCTATCGAAAACGAGGATTTTGAAAAGCTACGAGATAGCTTGGAAAAATTACAGTTGAATGATGCTTCTTTGGTGTTTGAGCCAGAAACGTCCATTGCTTTAGGTTTCGGATTTAGATGTGGATTCTTAGGAATGCTGCATTTAGAAATAGTGCAAGAGCGACTCTCCAGAGAATTTGATATGGATGTGATTACTACTGTACCAAACGTATCTTACTTTGCCTA
>DAITMC010000040.1:0-20519 GCA_036835365.1 Saprospiraceae bacterium | reverse complement strand
AAAAAGCGCTGAAAGCGGTAAGTAATACTGGAAGAGAGAACTATTTAGAACAAGCAGAGTCTCATCGAAACCTAAGAAAAGGTGCGTATATCTTTTCCGGTGTGCTGATTGGGACTAGTTTAATTGATTGCATTATCAAATCAAGCAAGATCAATGAACAAAGTCATTCCTCTATGAACAGGAATTTTCAATTGGAATTTAGCACAGAAGGAATAGGTCTTGTTTTTAGATTTTGACGTTACTTGGCTTATTTTGGGAGCAATGGCGATCTAAATGCAGCGAACAATACATGGTCGCCTATACTGCCCAAGCCCAACGCTCAAAGTCAAGGCAAAGCAGTACAGCGTCCATACTCGCGTTAGGCGAAATTAAAATCAATAAAATAGGAAAAATAGTATTGTAATCACGCTTTTGGCAACTGCTACTTTTATGTCATGTCAAAGCGATGGAACAATAAAAGTTCCAATTCAATTTGAGAAGCCTAAACCAACCGAGGAAGAGTATAGGCAACAAGCAATACAGGAGTTGTCAAGAGAAGGGAAGTCACTTGTTACGGTTACAAATAGTAGCCAATACAATGTTGAGAAATTTCAGTTTTGGTACAAACATAAAAGGAATGACCCCAATGGGAACAGAATTGATTTTGAAGTATTCCCAAATGTATTCATCCCGCCGGGCGGGTCAGCCAACTTGAAAGTATCATCAGATATGTTTAGTTAAGTCACTTGTTTGAAAAATGGAAAAACGACTGTTGTGTGGCGAGATTTTTATTATCAGGTGGGTCAGTTTTACTCTTTACCCGTCAAGTAGCCTAAATTTTCGTATATTTGCTCTAAAGTTTTTGAAAAATGAAATTTGTAGATGTAAAGAACGATATTGCGTTCCGCAAGATTTTTGGTAACGAGAAGAAAAAAGTCATTTTGATTTCGTTTCTCAATGCCGCTTTAGGCTTAGAAGGTCGAGACAGAATAAAGGAAGTGACCTTGCTCAATCCTTTTCAACTTCCCCGCATTGCAGGAGAGAAGTCATCAATCATTGATGTAAAGGCTACGGACGAGAAAGGTTCAACTTTTATCGTCGAAATGCAGGTAGCCGAGCTAGTAGGTTTCGATAAGCGAGTGCTTTACTACACAAGTAAAGACTATGCAGGACAAATCAATGTCGGCGAAGAATATCCTAAACTTCGACCTGTTTATTTCATTGGTGTTTTAGATTTCAAATACTTTTCGGGCAAGAACTATCTTTCTTCACATCTAATAGTTGATGAAGAAACTGGCGAGTGCGTTTTTAAGGATTTGAAATTTCGTTTTATTGAGCTGCCGAAATTCAATAAAAAGGTACACGAACTAAAAAACATCATAGATAAGTGGACTTTCTTCATCAAAAATGCAGATGAATTAGAAGTAATGCCCGATAACGTTGATGATGAAGGCTTGAAGGAAGCATACGAAGAAGCAGCGCAACACAACTGGACAAGAGAAGAATATGACGCTTATATCTATGCAGGTATCCGAGAACAGGATGAAAGAGGGAGAATACAAAAGGAGAAAGAAAATCAAAGGAATGAGTATATTTTGGCTATGAATACTAAAGGCATACCCCTCAGTATAATTGCTGAGATTATCCAAATTAGTGAAGAACAAGTTGCTCAAATCATTGAAAATCAATCATAAAAGATGAAATACCGAGAACAAAGCACTCAACGCCAACTCGCTGCCAAAGGCTCTACACAAAAGCCAACGGAGGCAACGAGTATGCGTGAGTGCGTCCACCGATGGGCGAAATTAAAATCAATAAAATAAGAAAAATAGTATTGTAATCACGCTTTTGGCAACTGTTACTTTTATGTCATGTCAAAGCGATGGAACAATAAAAATTCCAATTCAATTTGAGAAGCCTAAACCAATCGAGCAAGAGTATAGGCAACAAGCAGTACAGGAGTTGTCAAGAGAAGGGAAGACACTTGTTACGGTTACAAATAGTAGCCAATACAATGTTGAGAAATTTCAGTTTTGGTACAAACATAAAAGGAATGACCCCAATGGGAACAGAATTGATTTTGAAGTATTCCCAAATGTATTCATCCCGCCGGGCGGGTCAGCCAACTTGAAAGTATCATCAGATATGTTTAGTTAAGTCACTTGTTTGAAAAATGGAAAAACGACTGTTGTGTGGCGAGATTTTTATTATCAGGTGGGTCAGTTTTACTCTTTACCCGTCAAGTAGCCTAAATTTTCGTATATTTACTCTAAAGTTTTTGAAAAATGAAATTTGTAGATGTAAAGAACGATATTGCGTTTCGCAAGATTTTTGGTAACGAAAACAAGAAAATCATACTCACCTCCTTCCTCAACGCCGTGATGAAGTTGAAGGGCAAGGATGCCATTGAGGATGTGGAAATACTCAACCCCTACCAACTTCCCATCATCAAAAACCTCAAAGCGTCAATCATTGACGTGAAGGCGAGGGACAAAAAAGGCAAAACTTACATCATCGAGATGCAAGTAGCCGAGCCAGACGGCTTGGACAAGCGGTTGCTTTACTACGCCAGTAAGGAATATTCTCAACAAATTGAAAGTGGCGAGTTCTATACCAAACTCAAACCAGTAATTTTCATTGGCATTTTCGATTTCAAGTTTACAGAAGGGAGCAAATACCTTTCTCATCATGCCGTTTGCGATGTTGAAAATGGAGAGCGCACGATTAAAGACATGGATTTCTACTTTATCGAACTTCCGAAGTTCGAAAAGTTGTTGGCTGACTTGCAGGAAGTAACCGATAAGTGGATATTTTTCATAAAAGAGGCTGAAAACTTGGAAGTGGCGCCTGAAAATATTGACGACGAAGGTTTGAAAGCCGCTTACCAAGATGCGAATAAACATTCTTGGACGAAAGAAGAATTGGAAGCCTATGACTACGCAGCCATGCGGGAGCAGGATGAAAGAGGGAAGGTCGAATTGGCAGAGAAAAGAACAAAATTAGAGGTCGCCAATAAGATGAAAATCGAAGGTTTTGACAACGATACGATTTCACGGCTTTTAGGCTTATCAAGTGCCGAAGTTGACGAAATATAAAACCGCAGAACAAAGCATGGTCGCACATGGCGACGAAAACCCAACCCGGAAAACTAACGCTCGCCGCCACGTCGTCCATGCAGCCGTTGTCCAAAATGCGAGCGTAGCGAATGCTTTGCGGGGCAAGTCCTTGAACCATTGTCGGTAGTTTGAGCAAAGAAGAACACTTAAAAGCTAAAGAACGATGAAAACCTGGCGTCCTAACCGATAGACGAACGAGTCTAAAAACAATAATTTTACAAATGTAAGAACCTAAAATTAGTTCAAAATCAGTAGCCCGTAGGGGAATCGAACCCCTCTTACCAGGATGAAAACCTGGCGTCCTAACCGATAGACGAACGAGCCATCTTATGCAAGATAGAAGATATTTTTACACTCCTTTCTTAATTGGATTGCAAATATATAACCTTTTGAGAAAAAAGAAAACATTTGTAAAAATAGTTCCAAACAATGACATTTTTTTGAAAGAAGCTAAAAATTAGGCTTTTTCCTTAGGTAGCATGCAATAAGTAATGATCAACCAAAATATATAGCGCACAGGTAAAACGGATTGAATATTTTTTACACTACCTAAAAAAGAGTTCACTATCCACATACGAATCATTGCACCATATTCACTTGCTGAATTAAGTAAAGAATTAGAAAATCTGAACGTAGAATGGGATCAAAAGTGTGTTACCTAGAGATAGTTTTCAATTCGGCGTTAAAGTCTTACTTTCTTCAATGGCTTCCATGACAGTCTTGTGGTCAAAACTTCTAAAATCAACAGGAAGTACACTAGATATACCTTGTTCATTGTGAACGCCGTAGATGATGTCCACCGCTGCCATGGTGAGTTTGTTGTGCGTAACGATGATGAACTGCGAATCTTTAGAGAACTTTCTAATGATGTTGTTGAACTTTTCAATGTTGGCATCGTCCAGCGGGGCATCTACCTCGTCAAAAATACAGAATGGTGCGGGTTTGAGCAGATAAAGGGCAAATAGTAAGGCGGTAGCGGTCAACGTTTTTTCACCACCCGAAAGCTGATTGATTGTTTGAGGGCGTTTCCCTTTGGGCTTTGCAATAATTTCAATATTGGATTGAAGGGGATCATTAGGCTGTGTCAGGATGAGATCGCAGACATCATCTTCTGTAAAGAGACTGCGAAAGACATCAATGAAATAAATACGAGCTTCCCCAAATGCACTCAAGAATTGATTGGTGGCGGTCTCCTCAATTTCTTTAATGGTTTCCTCTAGGTCGTCTTTTGCCTTGAGAATATCGTCCCGTTGTTGTACGATGTTATCATGTCGTTCTTTCATAGCGTCGTACGCTTCTACTGCCATTGGGTTAATTTCCCCGTAAGTAGCTATGCGGCTTTTCAGGCGTTCTATTTTAATTTGTAGGGTTTGTTCATCTTGGTGTCCCGAATTAATATAGTTGTTAATGAGCTCGTTAATGTCTATACTAAATTCAATTCTTGTGCGCTGCGCTAATGCACTAATGTCGTATTTTACGGCGCTGAACTGGTCTTTCAATCTGCCAATAGTTGTTTGATGGTCTTGTTGTGCTTTACTTTGCTGCTTCAATCGTTTTTCTAAGTCATTAATCTGTTCCCTTGCCGCAAAATAGCTTTGTTCAAAAGTGGAGAGTGAACTAGATTGTTCTTTTCTATTTTGGTAGTAAACAGTCAATTGTTGGGAGAGTTGCTTGCCTTCTTGAAGCAGCGATGTGATTTCCTTATCCGCCTTTGCAAGTTCATTTTGAAATTGTTGAGCATTGGTTTTGAGTTCTTGTAACTGCTTTTCCCGAAAAGCAAGTTCCTGCTGGAATTGATTGACCTTATTTTGCTGTTTGATGTAAGCAATATTTTGCTGATTAAAATGGTTGGAGGCTTGGCTCAAACGGTCGGCGATAGCTCGGAAGGTATCTTCGGCATTAGCCATCTCTTGTTTTACCAACGCCACTTTTAGTTGTTGAGTCTGCCATTTTTGATCTATTTGTGAGTTGGCGGCTTGCAGTGCAGCTACTGTTTGATGCGCTTCTTTGATTCTAGCTTTGACACCATTAAAAAAGCCTTCAAAATTTTCTAAAGTCGAATCTAGCGCTGCTTTCTTTTGTAATATTTGGTTGAGCGTTTTAGTCGTTGTCTGAATTTCCTGTTCTGTTTTTTGTGCGCGTACTTTTTCCAGTTGCTCCTGAGCAGTGTAAAAAGTAGAAGCCAAGCGATCAGCCTGTCGTTCTAACTGCTTAATTTCCGTTTCTAAGATTTCAAGATTTTTCTTCCGACCAATTTTTTTCCCTTCAAATAATCCAATAGAGCCACCAGAAAGACTATGCTTTTTTTGAATCAGTCGCCCACTTTTACTCAAAACAATCAAATGCTCTCCTTGAACTTGGTTGAGATGGTGGTCTTCCTCCACCAAGACAACGTGCTCTAGTAAGTAGCTACAAAGGTTAAAATATTTTTGCTCTACTTCTATTAAGTCGATGGCTTTTTGTGCGGTAACTTGAATGGTGATTGGAGGGATATATGCCTCAAACGTATCTAGTAAAAAAAAATTCGCTTTCCCTTTTTGAGCATTACTCAAAAGTCGAATAGCATGAATTGCCTCGTTGCTATTTTCCGCTATGTAATAGTGGAGGTAAGGCTCTAAGTAATTTTCAATAGCTACTCGATAGGCTTCCTGTACATAAACTACATCGGAGAGCAATGGAGCGGCGGCATTCCAGTTCTTTTTATTACTTAAAAATTGAATAGACTCTGGGAATCCCTCAAAATTATCAATCATGCTTCTGATGAGTTGTAATTCATTGCGTTTGGCATCCAAAGTACGATTGACTTTAGCTTGCTCTGCTCGTATTTCTTCGACTTGATGACTCAACTTTTGCAACTCAAATTGGCGTTGCTCTTTTGCGAAATCCAATGCTTTGAGTGTGTTTATTTGAAAACTTTCTTCCTCTGAGAGCTGTTGAATATGGCTTTTTAAGTTATCAATTTGATCGGCACGCTGTGCAATTTCCTGCTCTTGTTGAGCAATTTCTTGTTGCTTATTTGCGATTTGATTACTATTGATTGCCTTTTTTTTCTCCAACTCAAAAACACTTTGATCGGCTGCTTGCTGGCGCACTAATAATTCATCCCGATTTCCCTTTGAATCCGTATGATTAGACTGGACGCTTTTCAGTGTCTTTTCGGCTGCTTCCAATTCATGTTCAAGATTTATTTCAATGCGTTTTTCGGTGTTGAGTTCTGTTCGGTAGTAGAGCACCTCTTCCTCCAATTGTTCGATGTTATGTTTTGCTTTTTCTGATTGTACAGTAAGTTGCTTTTGATTTTGTTGAATAAAAGTGATTTTTTGCTCAATAATTTTCTTATCGTTTTCTAAACCTTTGATATGTCCTGTTAAGCGGTTGAGTTCGCGCTGACGCTCCGAGAGTAGGCGTTCCTTATCGAGATTTGTTTTTTTAGCGGCTTCTACATTAGCTTCCAATTGGCGAGTAATCACTTCCAAAGCTCGGTAGGCATCTTCTTGTTGTTCGAGTTGTAGCTTTATTTGATGGTGTTTACTTTTGAGTTTATCCATCTGAATCAAGACCAAATCAAGGCTATCTTGCTTGTATTGCTCCTTCATTTCAAAGAAGCGCTTTGCCCTTTTAGCCTGCTTTTCCAAAGCATTGAGTTGGGTATTGATTTCGTGCAACAGGTCTTGTACTCGCTCTAGGTCTTCTACGGTGCTTTGGAGTTTTTGTAAAGTTTCGCGCTTTCTACTTTTGTATTTGGAAATACCTGCTGCTTGCTCAAACATTTTTCTGCGCGCATTGTCCTTATCGCTCAGGATGTCGTCCACCATGCCCAGCGCAATGATAGCATAAGAGTTAGAGCCAATGCCCGTATCGAGGAAAAGGGTAGTGATGTCTTTCAAGCGACAAGGCACATTGTTGAGGCGGTATTCACTTTCCCCTGTCCTGTAAAGCATTCGAGCAATGGACACCGAATGATATTCTGTGGGGAGTATGTTTTTAGTATTTTCAAAAGTAAGCGTTACCTGTGCTAGTCCACTTGCTTTTTTAGTTTTTGTGCCATTAAAAATGACGCTCGTCATTTGATCGAGGCGCAGTTCTTTACTTTTTTGCTCACCGAGTACCCATCGGATGGCATCTACGATATTCGATTTGCCAGAGCCATTAGGTCCAACGATTCCTACTACGTCTTCATTGAAATGAATAACTGTATCGTTTGCAAAACTCTTAAATCCCTTGATGTCTAAACGTTTCAATCTCATAGCCTGCAAAAATACAAATAGAATTGGAGAGTGTGTTAATAGGAATTTTTTTAGCATCAACAAGTATTCCACCTACTATGGAATACCGCTGCGTAAAAATTGGGATAATTTTTTTGATTAGCGTTGAGCGTAATCCACCATTGCCGATTCTAAGGAAATACCGATCCATTCTTCGAGTGCAAGTTGCCATTGCATCACTTCGATTTCGGTGCGCAGACGTTCTTCTTTTGCTTTATCTCTATTGATAATAGCGGTATTAATATCTTCATATTCAGCACTTTCTTTTTGAAATAGTGCTAGGATGAAACGATAATTTTCATCCGCCTGCTCTTCCACTTTAATGCGTTGTTCTAGCACTTCTTGCGCAAGCAGCAATCCTCGATAAGTGCCTAGTACCTTACTGCGCAGGTTTAACTTGGCGGTATTAACATCGGCTTCTGCCACTTTAAGATTTTCCTTAGCCATGTTTACTTGATGTTTTGTAGCAAAAATTGGTAACAATCGAATAGAAAGACCTACGGAGAAAGCATTGGCAGTACCATCTGAAAGTGCGGCAGGCACTTCGGGCATACCCGGTTGGAGCATGGGTAAGGACATTCCCGATGACGAGCCCCTAGAATAGTTGATAAAGGGCGCAAAGCCTTCTAAAACACCAAGTTTTTGTAATTTTATGTCTTCTTGTGCAATATTAATTTTCGAGTCTAGTACTTTGTTGGTAGGATAGTTTAGCCAAGCCACAAAAACCAAGTAATCTTCAAATGACTGAATCGTGCTTTGAGTAGGAATAATGGTATTAAAGTCAACTCGTTGTGCATTTGTTGTAAGCACATAAAATAGCAGGCAAAGGGAAAAATATCTTTTCATCATTGAAAATTTTCATCAAAATCTTTAAGTCGTGCAACAGCAGCTAATATACTATTGAACACCAAGTTAGTTGGTAGCATATACGATGCTTCTTGCGGATAGTTAGCCAATGTTACCAAAAAAATGACATTAGCAAATGCTAAATATAATAATTTTATACTCGGACTTTTTACCCTAAAGTAGTAATAGATAGCCGTCCACAGTGCTACAAAAAACATCGCTAAGTAAATGATTAGTCCAATCCAACCACATTCTATGGCTACCCGCACATAGGCACTATCTGGTGCAAATCCTGATAACCACGAATTGGTGTTGAAGCGCTTACCCCATATACCTACGCTCCCTAATCCTGTGCCAAAAGGATGTGCTTGTATAAATGGCTGAATGTATGCTTGATTGCGTAAACGAAGTTGCATGGAGCTATCGTCCTGAGGACGAAAAGCGGATTGCAACCTAAAAATTACTGGATTGCTCGTTGATTTTAATATTAGACCTGCCCCAACTACACTAAGAATCCCTGCTACGATGACTGCTTCTTTTTTGAAATTGAGTAAAACGTAAAACAGCATACCTGCTGTGATGAGCAACACAGGTGTTCTAGAGCCTGTGTAGCCTAGCGCAATCAGCATGAGCAATGCAGCGATTAGCAAAAATGGTCTTTCCCAGCGATTAGTGATTTTACCGGTGGCTAAAATTAAGCAAAGCATAGAGGTATAAGCCATAGCTATGCCAAAAGAGGTAGGGTCAGAGAAAAAAGAAAATATCCTTAACCTTGACCAAGTGAAATAGAGTTGGAAACGCAAGGGATCGGCATATAACCAAGCCATTTCTTGATTACTAAACCCAATAAATTCTTGTTTGAAGCCATAAAAAGCAGAAATGAGCATCATAATGATGACAAACCAAGTGAATCGCCGTATTTTTTTTAGGCTATCAAAAACATGGAACGCAACAAAATAAGAGACTAGCCACAGGGACAGCGTTCGCACAGCAACTGACCAACCTTCTATGGAGGGAGAAATTGGATTGAGGACTTGAAGTAAATTGTATCCAATCCAAGCATAAATGGCAATACTTAGACTACTTGTCGCTATTCGGAAGTCTCTTGCTTTTAATTGCTTGTAGCATAGACCCAAAAGCATGAGAACCAGTAAGCCATCCAGTATAGTGCCTATGGTAAAGTCGGTGTACTTGCGTGCGAAATTGATAAAGAAACTACAAAAAACAGTTAAATAAAAGCCGACTTCTAAATTCAAGAAAACCAGTAGGACTAAGGGAAGCGCAAAAATGACTATCAGCAGTAGAAAAATTCCTTTTAAACCTATCAAAGCGGCCAATGTTGACATAGCGATGACTAAAGCCAAGACCATGGTGTAACCTAACAAACTATTGAGTTTAGCTGCAATTAATTGTTGGTAGAGCCATTCTTGCAATCGCCTTACGGGAGTATTTTTGCTTGACCATTTAGCAAGGTAATTGTAATTACTTGTTATCACAACTTAGTTGTTTAGTTGGGTACTTTTACTACTTTTTTACGAGTCTTGCTATGGCTTTGTTTCGCATTATATGTCCACATTAGCGTATTTGGCATTGGCTTCGATGAAAGCACGCCGTGGTGGCACTTCATCTCCCATCAACATAGAAAATACACTATCTGCCTGCACTGCATCCTCTATGCTTACTTTTCTCAAAATGCGTTCGTTGGGATCCATTGTGGTTTCCCAAAGTTGTTCCGCATTCATTTCGCCTAATCCCTTGTATCGTTGTACTTTAATAGAGGAATCGTTTTCTCCTTTACCGTACAGGGCAATGGCTTCTTTGCGTTCCTCTTCAGTCCAGCAATATCTAAACTGTTTACCTTTTTTCACTAAATAGAGTGGTGGTTGTGCGATATAAATATGTCCTCTTTCCACTAAGATTCGCATGAATCGAAAGAAGAAGGTCAAAATTAAAGTTACAATATGGCTACCGTCCACATCAGCATCACACATGATGACAATTTTGTGGTATCTCAGTTTTTCTACGTTTAATATCCGATCTCCTTCTTCATTTTCCTCAATACTTACACCAAGTGCCGTAAAGATATTTTTGATTTCTTCATTTTCATAAATCTTATATTCAAAGGCTTTCTCAACATTTAGAATTTTACCACGTAAGGGCAAAATAGCTTGAAAATGACGGTCGCGTCCTTGCTTTGCTGTTCCGCCTGCAGAGTCCCCCTCCACCAAGAAAATTTCGGACTCTACTGGGTTTTTTGAGGAGCAATCTGCTAGTTTACCGGGTAAACCGCCACCAGTGAGCGGTGTTTTGCGCTGTACCATTTCGCGTGCTTTACGCGCTGCATTACGTGCAGTAGCGGCTAAAATAACCTTATCAACAATTTTGCGTGCCTCTTTCGGATTCTCCTCCAAAAATGTTTTGATAGCATTACCAACAAGTCGCGAAACGATACCAGTTACTTCCGCATTGCCTAATTCACCTTTGGTCTGACCTTTAAATTGAGGCTCTGGCACTTTTACAGAAATTACAGCAGTCAAACCCTCTCTAAAGTCTTCGCCCGAAACTTGTATTTTTAATTTCTTGAATAAACCGTTCTCATCGCCATAGTTTTTGAACTCCCTATTGATAGCTCTTCTAAATCCATTAACATGAGAACCTCCTTCGCGAGTATTGATGTTATTAACAAAGGAATATAGATTTTCTTTGTAGCCGGTATTGTATTGCATGGCTACTTCTACCTCCACGTTGTCTTCTTCTCCTTTAGTGTGAATAGGGCTATCGAGTAAGGGGTGTCTAGCTTCATCCAGAAATTGAACGAACTCTACTAAACCACCTTGTGAGTAGAAAATTTCATGCTTAAAGCCGCCATTTTCAGGTCTGCGCTCATCGGTTAGCGTGATAGTCAAACCTGCATTAAGGTAGGCAATTTCCTTAAAGCGAGTAGCTAATACTTCGTACTTATGATCTAGTTCTTCAAATATTTCCGGGTCAGGCTGCCAAGTAATGTACGTTCCAGTTGTACTGCTTATACCAATATTTTTGGTATCGTACAAAGGTTTTCCTTGTCGGTATTCTTGCACAAATACTTTTCCTTCTCGGTGAATTTCTGCTTTTAAGTGAATGGACAAAGCGTTTACGCACGATACCCCTACGCCATGTAAACCTCCCGATACTTTGTAAGTGTCTTTGTCGAACTTGCCACCAGCGTGCAAGACCGTCATTACTACTTCTAAAGCAGATTTTTGCAACTTTTCGTGCATCCCAGTAGGAATGCCTCGACCGTTATCCTTCACGGTTACTGAACCATTTGTATGAACAATAACATCTATTTTGTTGCAGTGGCCGGCAAGGTGTTCGTCAATGGAGTTATCAATAACTTCCCATACCAAGTGATGTAAGCCTTTGGTATCCACGCTACCGATGTACATTCCAGGGCGTTTGCGTACTGCTTCTAGTCCTTCAAGTGCTGTGATGCTATTTGCACCATAGCTATTTTCTTTCGTTATTAAGTTTTCTTCTAAATTCATCTTACAAAGATAATAAAAATGCACTAAATTTACAATGATTACTAGATAGTAAATATCAACAAAAAAATAGTATTTTTCTTAATCAATGGGATAAGAGTAGCCTATCGGATTTAATGTTGTAGTCGAGTAACTTTAGAGTAGCAATAATAATAAACTACAAACCTAGTAATCAAAATTCGCTAGTAAAATGAAATTCCACTTTAGGATGATTCTCTTGCACCGTTTTTAAGCCCCAAGCACTGGTGGCTAAATAAACCCAGTTGCCTTGTTTATCTTTTGCCATATCTTGCATTCGACGTTGCAAAAATTCTTTTAGTGCGATGGCATCATTGCAGGTAATCCAGCAGGCTTTGTAGAGAGGTAATGGTTCATAAGTAACAGAAGCACCATATTCATGCTCTAAGCGATACTGAATAACATCAAATTGGAGTGGACCCACTGTACCGATAATTTTTCGTTGGCTGCTCTCTTTAACAAATAGTTGTGCCACCCCTTCATCCATCAACTGGTCGAGTCCTTTGCTGAGTTGTTTTTGCTTCATAGGGTCAGCGTTATTAACATATCTAAATTGTTCAGGTGAAAAACTTGGAATACCTTTAAAATGAAGCATTTCGCCTTCGGTTAAAGTATCGCCAATCTTGAAGTTGCCACTGTCGTAAAGTCCTACTACATCGCCAGGGTAAGCATCCTCAATGACTTCTTTTTTGGAAGCCATGAAAGTGGTAGGGTTGGCAAATTTCATTTTCCGATTTTGACGCACATGAAGATAATTTCTATTGCGTTCAAATTTACCTGAACAAACTCTCAAAAAAGCAATCCTATCCCTGTGTTTAGGGTCCATGTTGGCATGAATTTTAAACACAAAGCCTGAAAATTGCTCTTCGTTGGGGTCAATAGCGCGTTCCTCTGTGATACGTGCCATTGGGGAAGGAGCTATTTCTACAAAACAATCGAGCAATTCTCGAACGCCAAAATTATTAATAGCACTACCAAAGAACACAGGAGATATTTCACTATTTACATAATACTCTCGTTCAAATGAAGGATAAACTTCTTCCACCATAGTGGTTTCTTCGCGGAGTTTTTTTGCCGCTCGTTCGCCCACATATTTTTCTAACATAGGGTCATTCAGGTTGTTAAATTCTACCACACCTTCCTCTGCCTGTTTACCATGCGGCTTAAAAAGCACCAATTTTTTCTCGTACATACTATATACACCTTGAAAATCGTACCCCATACCTATGGGCCAACTCATTGGGCAAACAGTCAACCCTAGTTTTAGCTCTATTTCGTCTAAAAGGTCAAAAGCATCTTTACCTTCTCTATCTAGTTTGTTAATGAATACAATAATTGGTGTTTTTCGCATTTTGCAAACATGGACTAACTTTTCTGTTTGCTCCTCAACGCCTTTAGCTACATCAATGACTACTATCACACTATCCACTGCGGTTAGAGTGCGGTAGGTATCTTCGGCAAAATCTTTGTGCCCAGGAGTATCTAAGATATTGACTTTTAAGTCTCTATACTCAAATCCCATTACAGAAGTAGCCACAGAAATCCCTCTTTGTTTCTCGATTTCCATAAAATCAGACGTAGCTGTTTTTTTTATTTTATTAGACTTTACTGCACCAGCTACTTGTATAGCACCACCAAATAGTAACAGTTTTTCTGTTAAAGTCGTCTTTCCGGCATCGGGGTGGCTAATGATACCAAAAGTTCTGCGTTTACCTATCTCTTCTTTAAACTTCGTCATGTTTTTAAAATAGCTAAAATAATTTGCGAGCAAAGTTATTAACTTACTCGGGCAACTACAAAATTGTTATTGTTCTACATAGTTCCACAAATGATTTAGATACCTTAAAGTTTTACAAAGACTACTTATTTGCTAGACTTCATGTTGCAAAATGTTTTTTGTTTGTATTCAACTTTATTGCATCTACATGTGAACATTTCTAAATACACTATGTTGTGGTATTGATTTTGTGAGGTGAAATATTGAATAAGAAATTGATTAAAAACGACTTGCGATAGTGGCTATATATTCAATAAAAGACTTAGAAAAACTTTCAGGAATAAAGGCACATACTATAAGGGTATGGGAACAACGCTATGGCTTAATCGAACCCAAAAGAACGAAGACCAATATTAGATACTACCAAGACGACGACCTTAAGCTCATTTTAAATATTGCTTTGCTGAATAAAAATGGAATTAAAATATCAAGAATAGCCAAGATGAACAAGGGAGAAATTGCGGATAAAGTGTCTGCTATTTCTGAAGTCAATTTTGAATTTGGCACGCAGCTTGATGCACTCACTATTTCTATGATTGAAATGGACGAATATAAATTCGATCGAATTGTGACAATGAACGTCCAGAAAATAGGGTTTGAACGTACAATGATTGAAATAATTCATCCATTTTTAGACAAACTTAGTTTGCTTTGGTTGACAGGCTCTATCCACCCAGTACAAGAGAACTTTATTACTTATCTTATTCGTCAAAAAATTGTTACTGCCATTGATAATGAACCGTTTGTGATAGGAAAACATGTAAAGAAATTCTTGCTCTTCCTGCCCGAAGGTGAAACTCAAGAACTAAGTTTATTATTTTTACATTATCTGTTGAAATCAAGGCGCAATCAGGTCATTTACGTTGGTCAAGACATGTCCATGATTGATCTTCAAGATGCGTTTAAGATTCATCAACCCGACTACATGTACACCATGATTACAGAGACTTTTCTCAAAGAACCTGTACAGAAATATGTAGATACCTTAGCGGCAACATTTACGAGCACACAAATATTAGTATCTGGATATCAGGTAATTACCCAGAATGTAAAATCTGATAATCGTGTAACCGTTCTGAAAAGTTTAGATCAAACTATTCAATACCTAGATCGATTAAACGAGCGGCAGCAACAAAAAGTGCAGCTTTCTTATGTAAATTAGTCTAAAACTAGCACTTTCATGCCCTTCTCCGAAAATTTTCTTTAAAGAATTTAGCGATATTCAATATATCCTACCTTCAGGGCTACAAAAATTGGAAATTTCTCTACATTTGTTGTGCAATTTTTTATTGCATATTTAAAGCGAACAAAAATCAGAAAATCATGAGTAAAGTAACCGTAATTGGTGCAGGCAACGTGGGAGCAACCTGTGCTAATGTGTTAGCCCACAAAGACATTGTCAAAGAAATCGTGTTGTTAGATATTCAAGGCAACTTGGCAAAAGGGAAAGCACTGGATAGTTTCCAGCAAGCTCCTATTGATTACTATAGCACCTATTTGCGAGGTACAGATAATTACGAAGATACTGCTGATTCTGACATAGTCGTTATCACAGCAGGTGTGCCAAGAAAACCTGGTATGACCAGAGATGATTTGATTGCTACTAATGCGAAGATTGTTACGATGGTAACGAATTCTATTATGAAGCATTCCAAGAATCCAATCATTATTGTAGTTTCTAACCCGCTGGATGTAATGACTTATGCTGCGCACAAAGCATCGGGGTTACCTGCTTCACAAGTGTTTGGCATGGCAGGTATTTTAGATACAGCGCGTTACAGAGCATTTCTAGCCACGGCACTAAAGGTATCCCCTAAAGATATTCAAGCGGTACTCATGGGAGGGCATGGCGACACCATGGTACCACTGCCGAGATACACAACAGTTGCAGGCATTCCTGTTACAGAGTTGATTGACCATGCTCAGTTGGAAGCAATTGTGAATCGGACCAAAAAGGGTGGGGGAGAGCTAGTAGAATTGATGAGAACATCGGCTTGGTACGCACCAGGTGCAGCAGCAGCCCAGATGGTAGAGGCTATTGTGAAAGATGAAAATAGAATTTTCCCTTGCTGTGTGCAAATGAACGGAGAATATGGCTTAAGTGATATTTTCTTGGGTGTACCCGTGAAGTTAGATAAATCGGGAATAGCACAAGTGATTGAGCTAAAACTCACACCTGCGGAAAAAGAGCTACTGTATAGCTCTGCTAATGCTGTAAAAGGAGTGATTGATGCCCTCAACAGTATGAGTATTTAACTACGTTTTTGGAAGTAGGAGAAAAATAATAGCTCAAGTATCTTAGTATTTGTCAGGTTGATTTTTATCCTTAAAGAGGTATGAAATAATAAACTATTTCATGCCTCTTTTCATGCCTTTACGGCAGTCTGTCCTTATTTTACCGCATCTTATTTGGTTATTTAGTGCACATCAGAAGAAATCTTAAGCAGAATTTCAGAACTAAATGCTCATTATAGCATTCTAATGATTACGATAAATTTTTAAGTAAAAACGCAAAAGATGATAGAACACGAAATAGCTAATAAAGCACTCCTTCAAATGAGGATTCAAGATGGACAATTTTTAGCTGATTTGTCGCAGCAACAAGCGATTTTACTTATTTTTTTGCGCCATTTTGGATGCACTTTTTGTCGAGAAGCACTATCGGATATTGCTCAAAAAAGACAAGAGATAGAGTCAACAGGTACGAAGATAATTTTTGTACATATGTCTGAAAATAAATTAGCAGAAAGATATTTCAGTCGCTACGATTTAATCGGCATAGATCACGTTAGCGATCCAGATTGTAAATACTACGCTGCGTTTGGATTAATGAAGGGTAGTGTAACTCAACTCTTTGGTCTAAAAACTTGGATTCGAGGTTTTGAAGCGGGAGTGATGAATGCGCATCTTGTAGGGGTAAAACAAATGGGCGATGGCTTTCAAATGCCAGGGGTGTTTGTTATTCAAAATGGTGTCATAAAAAATAGTTATATCCATAAATTAGCTTCTGACCGCCCTGATTACACGGAGTTAGTAGGATGTTGCTGCGATAGGCACTAACGTCAACTTTCTGTATTATGCAAATGTTTAAAATAATGTAATATTTTCGATGTATTTTAGCATCAGCAATGCGTTTAATGATTAAAACAAACCTATGATTGGCTGGCGATTTTCTGAATATACTCCTGATTCTTCTGATGAATCTATCTTTGAGCAACTATTAAAGCTATTTCAGGAACTGCTTGTTTATACCTCTGGTGATGTGAGTGAGGCACTATCTTGGCTCAATGAGATTGACAAAGAATACGATATTACCAACGAGGATTACGGAATGGCAGATTTTATTCAAGAGTTGATTGATAAAGGCTACATTCAGCAGCAAAACCCTCAAGACGCTAAGTTTAGCCCAACGGCAAAAATAGAAATCGCTATGCGACAGAAAGCATTAGAAGATATCTTTGGGCAGTTAAAAAAATCAAAAAGAGGCAATCATAGCACCACTTATGGTGGTGGTGGTGACGAGAAAGCATCCGAGTTGAAACCTTACGAATTTGGCGATAGCTTGGATAATCTTGCGATTTCTGAAACTATCAAAAATGCACAAATTAATCATGGCATTGATGAATTTGAGTTGACGCATGAAGATTTGGAAGTGCATGAGACTTTCTATCAAAGCCAAATGAGTACGGTATTGATGATAGATATTTCGCACTCTATGATACTTTATGGCGAGGATAGGATAACGCCCGCCAAAAAAGTGGCGATGGCACTCTCTGAACTCATCACAACGCGCTATCCGAAAGATACATTAGATGTTATTGTGTTTGGTAATGATGCTTGGCAGATTGAAATTAAAGACTTACCCTATTTACAAGTGGGACCTTACCACACCAATACCGTAGCTGGACTAGAGTTGGCGATGGATATTCTGAAGCGACGCAGAAATGCTAATCGTCAAATATTTATGATAACTGATGGTAAACCAACTTGTATTAAGAAAGGAAATAAATACTATAAAAATAGCTTTGGTATTGATCGTACTATCTTGAATCGCACGCTGAATTTAGCCACAAAATGTAGAAGGCTGGATGTTCCTATTACTACTTTTATGATTGCTAAAGACCCTTATTTAGTAAAATTTGTGGAGCAATTTACACAAGCCAATAATGGTAAGGCTTTTTATAGCAGTTTACAAGGCTTAGGTGAGTTTGTTTTCAAAGATTACAAAAACAATAAGACTAGACGACACAGAAAATAAAAATCAAGTGTTGAGCCTACTTCAAGTGGAGCAACATAATCATTCACTAATGTTGTTGAAAAATTATTTAATGATGCAATTGAACATCTACCTGTTCTAATAGGTAATCCAAAGCTACATTTTGCTCAATGAGTTCAATTGCTTTAGCTACTTTCCAAGGCGTAGCACGATTTATTTTTACCTCAATTTGGGTATATTTTATGACAACACCGAAGCTATCTAGCGCCGTACGAATGACTGGTATCTTATGTTCGTTAATATAATCCAAATATTTAATATTGGCTTCTTCTAAGCCCGTAGCGACAATACCAGCCAATGGCGATTTTTCTTTTCCTACTCTTCTGCATATTTCTTGTATTTTTTTTAGTGCATTGTCCACTTGTCGAGCACTAACAATGAGTAGCAAATCATCAGAATGAAGCAATTTTTGAGTATCTATCAATGAGCCAGAAATAATATCCTCTACTTTGTTTTCTTCAAGTTGGTCGCCATTATGCAGCACAACACCGTTTACAGCATTGCAAATAGACCTTAAAAGTGGAAAAGCTAGGCTGCGGTCATAAGGTACAACGCCTAATAATGGAATTTTCATTTCTTGTAGCTTTTTCCCTACATAATATTTTACTTTTTCCAGTTTTGCTTCGTGGACTTTATTGACAATAACTCCTAGTAGTGGCACATTTTTCTGCTGAAATTTAGCAATACAAAGACTCAACATATCAATAGTACTACCAATGCCACCTTCTACAATCATGACTACACCAGAATCTAGTAGTTTAGCAACATCCGCATTGGAAAGCCCTACCACGCTTCCTACTCCAGGATGCCCTGTACCTTCATAAATGACCAATTCTTTACTGGGTTCTAATATGCTGGCGGCATATTCAATACGCTGGCGATATTGGAAAGATTCTGGATGGTCAATAAACTCCGTAGTAGCTCCTGGACCTAAAATAACAGGGCTATGAATATCAGCAATCAACTCAAAATTCATTACATCAGAAAAAAGTAGGGCATCTTTATCTACTTGAATACTATTAAAATTGATAGATTGTTGCCCAACGGGTTTACAATACCCTACTTTGATGCCTTTGTTTTTAAAGGCAGTAACCAAGCCTAAAGTAGAAGTTGTTTTTCCAACATGCTGCTTTGTAGCAGCAACATAAATATTTCTTACCCCCATGATTGTTATTGATTTATTTCACAAATAAACAACAAAATGCCTGAGATTCAATATAATCAAAATAAAACCTTGAACGAGAATATACTTTGAATAAAGAAAAACCTAATTTTTGATGATTTAATGACTATTAATTATTCTCATTAGGACAAACTTATGTAAACTATTCCCTATTTTTATAAAAAAGTAGCCAAGAATAGATAAAACCAAATGAAAAAATCTATTTTTACGCAGCGATAAATTAAAACAAGCATATAAACAAAAGATATGATAGCCATTATTATTCTCTGTTTTGCCTTAGGTTATTTAACTATAGTCTTTGAACATCCACTAAAACTAGATAAAACAGTACCTGCGCTCATCATGGGGGCAGTCTGCTGGGCTTTACTCGCTATTGGGTTTAATAATGGTATTCTTTCTGTTATTGATACTCATGAGCATGTGTTCAGCATGATGGGAGCAGACCATGGACATGAGGCAGAGGAAGGATTTATGGATACGCTGTTACACCACATGGGCAAAACAGCCGAAATTCTAATCTTCCTGATTGGTGCAATGACTATTGTTGAGATTATTGACCTGCACCGAGGTTTTGAAGTGCTTAAAAGTTATGTAAAAACCAGTAGTAAAAAATCATTACTTTGGATATTAGGAATCTTAGCATTTATCCTTTCTGCTATTATTGATAATTTGACAGCGACTATCGTACTGGTTACGCTTTTGAGAAAATTAATTCCAGACCGCACAGAGCGACTTTGGTATGCTGGTTTAGTCGTTATCGCCGCAAATGCAGGTGGTGCTTGGTCGCCTATTGGCGATGTTACTACAACCATGCTTTGGATTGGCAACAGAGTAACAGCAGGTGGCTTAATACAACAGTTAGTCATCCCTTCTATCATTTGTTTTGCATTACCTTTCTTTGTTGCATCATTCCTTTCCCCATTTAAAGGTAATATCAAGTTAGCAGAAGGAGAAAAGCTAACGGAATCTAATCGCTTGTTAAGTAGCAGCACTATGCTTTACTTAGGATTAGGTATGATTGTCTTTGTACCGATTTTCAAGACACTAACACACCTACCTCCTTACTTAGGTATGATGTTAAGTTTGGGTATAGTATGGTTAGTTTCAGAATACATTCACCCAGAAGAAGATTTTACAGAAGAAAAAAAACATCATTACTCTGCCCATAAAGCGCTTTCACGCATTGAAATGTCGAGCATTTTATTTTTCTTAGGTATTTTGATGGCAGTAGCTGCGCTGGAGAGCTTAGTATTTGGAAGTGTAATGATAGAAGGTAAAGATACTCAAGTAGGTACACTTCGTTATCTTGCTGAGGTATTAAATAGAACAATTCCGAACCAAAATGTTGTCGTTATGTTACTTGGTGTAGCTTCTGCTATTATTGATAACGTACCATTAGTAGCTGCCTCCATGGGGATGTATGATAGTCCAACGGATTCTTCGCTTTGGCATTTCATTGCTTATGCAGCAGGAACAGGAGGAAGTATGCTTATCATTGGTTCAGCAGCAGGTGTAGCAGCTATGGGGATGGAAAA
>DAITMC010000039.1:0-21072 GCA_036835365.1 Saprospiraceae bacterium | reverse complement strand
TGTTAGGTAACGCCGCGATTGAAGCCAATTTAATGGGTATCAATTTTAATAGACACACACCAGCACACCTCTATCGTGCGGTACAAGAAGGCATTGCATTTGCTTTTATGTTTGGCATGGAGGCTTTCAATGAAAATAATATTTCGTTGAGCGTTATTCGTGCAGGCTATGCCAATATGTTTCTTAGTCCACTCTTTGGCCATATATTAGCCACGCTAAGTGGCGTAGCCATTGAATTATATGACACAGATGGTGCACTAGGCGCTGCCAGAGGCGCATTGGTAGGCGCAAAACGCACTGATTTACAAGAGGTTTTCAAGGGATTGAACAAAATAGAAACTCACGAACCCAATTTGAACAACCAAACTGAATATCGTGCCTATTATCAAAAATGGAAACATCTATTAAGTCAACGACTTCATAACGCATAAAAGAAAATTCAAAATCCATAATTCATAGTTTAAAAACCTACCCAAAAATGAGGCAGGTTTCTTATTCACAACTGATTCAGACATGAAAACATTTTTTCCAACTGTAGAAAAAGTCCAATACGCAGGAGCGCACTCCAAAGAGCTATTGGCTTTCACCCACTATAATGAAAACCAAGTGGTGATGGGTAAAACCATGAAAGAGCATTTTCGATTCGCAGTCGCCTACTGGCATAGCTTTTGCGGAACAGGTGCTGACCCATTTGGTCCTGGCACTCGCCACTTACCTTGGGATGAAAGCCACGACCCTTATCAAAGGGCAAAAGACAAAATGGATGCCGCCTTTGAATTTATTGCCAAATTAGGTGTTCCTTTTTATTGTTTCCACGATGTGGATATTATTGACGAAGGTAACACAATTGACGAAACGGCTAATAGAATGCGCTTCATCACAGACTATGCCTTGCAAAAGCAGCAAGAAACAGGCATAAAATTACTCTGGGGAACGGCTAATTTATTTTCTCACCCTCGATATATGAATGGTGCAGCGACCAATCCCGATTTCCATGTTGTTGCCTATGCTGCTTCCCAAGTGAAGAACGCTTTAGATGCTACCATCAAATTAGGCGGTGAAAACTATGTTTTCTGGGGAGGTCGAGAAGGATATATGTCCTTGCTCAATACAGATATGAAGCGCGAAAAGAAGCATTTAGCTCAATTTTTAACTACGGCTAGAGATTATGCGCGCGCCAATGGCTTCAATGGTACATTTTTGATTGAACCAAAGCCAATGGAGCCCTCCAAGCATCAATACGATTTCGATGCTGCTACTTGTATCGCCTTTCTGCAAGAATTTGACTTGATGGCTGATTTTAAACTCAACATCGAAGTCAATCACGCTACTTTAGCTAACCATACTTTTGAACATGAGTTGCAAGTAGCAGCCGATAGTGGTGTATTAGGCAGCATTGATGCCAACAGAGGCGACTATCAAAATGGTTGGGATACCGATCAATTTCCTATTGATTTATATGAACTCACTCAAGCTATGCTCGTCATCTTAGAAGCCGGTGGTTTAAGCAAAGGAGGCATCAACTTTGATGCCAAAGTCCGCAGAAACTCTACGGACTTGGAAGATATGTTTATTGCTCATGTAGCGGCAATGGATACTTTTGCCAGAGCATTGCTTGTTGCAGCAGATGTACTCGAGAAAAGCGATTACAAAAAAATGCGAGCGGCGCGTTATGCCTCTTTCGATTCAGGTCTAGGTGCTACTTTTGAAAAAGGGCAAACTTCGTTGGAAGATTTGGTCAATTATGCAAAAACCAATGGCGAACCTCGTCAAATGAGTGGCAAACAAGAATTGTATGAGCGTTTAATTAGCTTGTATTTGTAAACATTCACTCACCAGGAAGGGGTAAATCATTCAGTCAACCCCTTTCTACTTTCATCTTTCCTGTAGTTTTAACACAACTAATGTACCTTTGCAACTGTAAAGTAGAATATAACACGTCAAATTTATAGTTATGCAAAAGGTATATATCTTATCCGCAGTCAGAACACCACTAGGTAGTTTCGGTGGTATGTTCACAGGAGTTGCAGCTACCCAACTAGGCGCAACAGCTATTGCAGGTGCTATTAAAAAGGCAGGTATTCCGGTCGAATTAGTAGAAGAAGTATTCATGGGTAATGTTTGCTCTGCCAATATAGGTCAAGCGCCTGCTCGTCAGGCGGCTATTTACGCTGGGTTAAGCAATCGTATTCCTTGCACCACCATCAATAAAGTTTGTTCTTCTGGCGCAAAAGCAATCATGCTAGGCGCACAAACCATTATGCTAGGTCATGCGGACATAGTGATAGCAGGCGGTATGGAAAATATGTCGCAAATTCCATATTACCTCCCCAATGCTCGTTGGGGTTACAAACACGGCAACGCGAACATGATAGACGGTTTGGAAAAAGACGGACTAACGGATGCCTATCACCTTTTCCCCATGGGCGTTTGTGCAGATAGAACAGCAGAAAAATACGCTATCAGTCGAGAAGAACAGGATGCTTTCGCCATTCAATCCTACAAAAGAAGTGCGGCTGCAACAGAAAATGGCTATTTCAAAGATGAGATTGTAGGCGTGGAAATACCGCAACGCAAAGGAGACTCTATCATAGTGGATGAAGACGAAGAATACAAAAAAGTATTTTTTGATAAAATTCCTTCTTTGCGACCTACTTTTACCAAAGATGGGACAGTAACACCTGCAAACGCTTCGACCATCAATGACGGTGCATCGGCGCTCCTTCTAATGAGTGAACGAAAAATGAAAGCGTTAGGACTAAAACCTATGGCTAGAATTGTCAGTTTCGCTGATGCAGCTCATGAGCCAGAATGGTTCACTACTGCACCTACTTTGGCAGCACCCAAAGCACTAGAAGCTGCCAGTATGACGTTTAATGATGTAGATTATTTAGAAGTCAACGAAGCCTTTGCCGTAGTGCCTTTGGCGTTCAATAAATTGCTAGGCATTGACAATGAAAAAGTAAATGTTTTTGGTGGGGCGGTTTCATTAGGTCATCCGTTAGGAGCATCAGGAGCAAGAATTGTAACAACACTCAACAATGTGTTACAGCAAAAAAATGCGAATGTAGGTTTAGCGGCTATTTGCAATGGCGGTGGTGGTGCTTCAGCCATTGTCATAGAGCGTGTAAATTAGTTTAGGATTGACAAAAAAGTCAACATGAAAGATATAGAAATCAGAAGTGATGAGGTACAAGAAATTTTAGGCACGCCCCCTAAGTGGATTATACGTTGGGGGACAGGTGTCATTTTTTTCTTGCTCCTTTTACTCGTCTGGGCAAGTTGGGTATTCAAATATCCAGAGCGCGTGGAAGCACCAATTCAAATTACTTCCTCTATTCCACCCACCAGTATTATTGCACAAACAACAGGTTATATTGACCGCTTGTTTGTCAAAGAAGGAGACATCGTAAAAACAGGTGATTTGCTCGGCATGATCCAAAACCCTACCCATTATGAAGATGTCCTTAAATTAGAAGCCTATCTATCTAGTTTTGACATCACCAGTGGCGATGCAACACTCGAAATACCAGCACCTGTCAAAAATCTTATTCTGAGCGACATATTGCAGCGCGCTTATTCTAGCTTTTTACAAGCCTACGAAGGCTACGAATTAAGCATTGGGAGTAGTGCGCAAGTACAAATAGAAGGAAGGCTGCGCCGACAAATTGCACGGCTGGTAGAAAGCAATAAAATCAGTGAAGATCGAAAAAAACAAACCGAGCGCAGAATAGACCAACTCAAAGAGTTGATGAGCGATAAACAAGACCGTTATGTAAGGGGCTTAATTCCTGTTTCAGAAGTGGAAAAAACTTCAGAACAGTTGGAGGCGTTGCGCCGTGTAATTGATAGCTACGACATAAAGATTAATGAAAATGAGTTGGAAATGGAGCGTTTGCGCAGCCAAATTTTTGACCATGTGCAACGATTAAAAGGAGAAAATATCAGTAGTTACGCTGCTTTGGTAGAAAGCATCAAACAACTAAAAAGCACTATCGAAACTTGGAAGCAACGTTATATCTTGATAGCTCAACGCGATGGTTTAGTCACTTTTTATAATTCCACAGAAGCCACCAAACGCTACTTTAATATGGGAGAAACCGTGATGACGATTTTGCCATTGGAAGCCACTTTGAAAACAGGTGATAATCGCATCATTGGCGAAGTACTCATCCCTATTGAAGGCTCTGGTAAGGTGGAAAAAGGGCAAATTGTAAAAGTAAACTTCGATAGTTATCCTGCTTACGAATATGGGTTGGTTTCCGGAGAGGTGGCACAAAAATCGCGCCTCCCTAGAGAAGACCGCTACATTGTAAATGTGCACTTTCCGCAAGGACTGATTACTTCTAAAAATAAAGAATTGAGCTTCGACCAACAAATGACGGGAAAAGCTATTATCATCACCAAAGAAAAGCGATTCATCGAACGCATTTTTGAACGCTTTATCGGTATTTTTAAGTCTTGATTTTTTCTTATCCTTTACTGCCACAAAATGGCGTGATTGTTTATTGATATTCTCCAAACAAGCCAGATACCATTTTTTAAGGGCTTATCCACGATTCGCATTACATATGCTTAGCCTAATGCCAATCGCATAACAATGCAGTAATCAGTCATCTAAATATGGCACTTTTGAGTTATTTCCCATTTCTTAAGATGTTCTATTGGATAAAAATTAAAGGCTTAGAGGCTTCAAAAATTTGTATAAGTTCTGAATAAATATTTTTACATTCATCGTAAATTTAAAGTCAGTATTCATTTCATTCATCAAAACAAAACAATATGAAATACCCAATTTTAAGTCTTGTATTTTTATTCACGCTATTTTCTTGCAATACGACTTCACAGTTAGGCAAAACAGGTGAGTCAATTTTTGTAGCCCCTTTGGCAGTGCAGGCGTATTCTTTCAGAAATTACTTTCCTAAAGACGTAGTGGCTACCCTTGACCGAATTAAAGCCATGGGCATCACCGAAATAGAGGGTACGCCAGGTCGAATTGATTTGGAGGATTACAAAAAACTTTGCGACGAAAGAGGCATTCGCATTCCCTCCACAGGGGCGAGTTTTGAACAACTGAAGCAAACCCCAAAAGAGGTAGTCAATAATGCCAAAACATTAGGTGCAAAATATGTAATGTGCGCTTGGGTGCCTCATCAGCAAGGGAAATTTAGTCTCGCCGATGCACAAAAAGCAGTAGAAGTATTCAACGAAGCAGGGAAAATATTGCAGGAAAATGGACTAACCCTCTGTTACCATCCGCATGGTTACGAATTTCAGCCTTATGAAAAAGGAACGCTACTCGATTACATCATTCAAAACACCAACGCTAAGTATGTTTCGTTTGAAATGGATATTTTCTGGATACAATTTGGCGGTGGCGACCCTGTCACCTTGTTGCAAAAATATGGCAGTCGCTGGAAACTGATGCACCTAAAAGACATGAAAAAAGGAACAGAAAAAAACTTGACAGGTGGCACTTCTGTGGAAAACAATGTACCATTAGGTACAGGTGAATTGGATATGAAAAATATCTTAATTGAAGGAAGAAAAATTGGCATTGCGCACTATTTCATTGAAGATGAAAGCAGTGTGGTCATGGAACAAGTACCAGAAAGCATTGCCTACTTAAAAAACCTGCGCTATTAAAGCATTTGGAGAACTGATGGTAAGCGAAGATTATACGAATGAGGAATCGTACTTCTAATTCGTATAATCTTTCTGGCACAATCAATGTTTATTTACCTTCTCCTCTTTATCAAGAAGAAAGCGTAATACGGATTAGACATTTTCACACAACTTTCTTTTATTTTGTTATTTTATTCAATTATAATTTATTTTTATATGCGTATTTTATTCCTATTCAGCTATCTACTTTTTTCCTGTTTTGCAATGGGGCAAAACAACCTAAAAGCCCTTATGGGTGGGCGCTTAATTGATGGTTTTGGTGGTCCACCACTTTCAAACAGTATTATTTTGATTGAGGGCGAAAAAATAAAAGCTATTGGTCAGGTAGGCGCAATGGAAATTCCCAAAGAAGCAGAAATCATTTCCACCGAAGGCATGGACATATTACCAGGCTTATGGGATATGCACGTTCATTTGATGATTAACGGACATAGTAATTACACCCATTGGGATTCCACTTATTTGTCTTCTTTTGAAAAGGTAATTATGCCATCCTCAGCGCATCAACTGCTGATGGCAGGCGTTACAAGTGCGCGCGACCTAGGTGCGCCATTGGAAGCGAGCATCAATGTACGCAATCGAATTAACAAAGGTGAGATTCCAGGACCGACCATTTATGTTTCAGGTCCATTTATTCAGCATGAGCCGTATCCTGGTACAGAGGAATTTCGTTGGGGTGTAAAAGGTGTAGCAGATGCCAGAGCTAAGGTAAAAAAACTAGCCGATGCTGGGGTAGATTGCATCAAATTGATTGACCACGACCAAATGACGATGGACGAAGTGATGGCAATAGTGGACGAAGCGCATAAACACAGATTGAGTGTGATAGGGCATTCGCATCGCCCAGAAGAAATTCGTAGGGGAATGTTGGCAGGGGTGGATTGTTTTGAACATACTGGGCTTTCTTCTGCGCCCGCCTATCCAGAGGATGTGATGGCGATGATTAAAGAGCGCACTGCGCAAATGAACAGAGGACCGTTGTTTTGGACACCCACAGTAGAAGGACTTTATAATTACGAAAATCTTATTCGCAATCCAGAAAAACTGGACAACAATTGCTGGCACTTGGGCTTGCCGCAAGCAATCGTTGACGACATTAAGCAATCCATTCGTTTTCCAGGACAGCTATCTTACTTTCAGTTGACCAATATTCGTAAACCTACGCTAAAAACTAAAGTACTACAACTTAAAGAAGCAGGCGTAGTGCTATTAATTGGAACAGATAGTGGTATTCCGATGAAATTTCATTGTCAGTCCACTTGGAATGAATTAGATGTTTGGGTAAATGAATTTGGCATTGATGCTATGTATGCCATCCGAGCCGCTACTTATTGGCCCTCAGTGGCTATGAGGGTTTCTGATAAGGTAGGCACCATATCGGAAGGGAAATATGCAGATATTATTGCCGTCAAAGGGGATGTGTTAAGGCACATTGTTTTGTTACAAGAGATAGACTTAATTATTAAACACGGCAAACGTTATAAATAGCACAACGAAAGGTATGATAGGGAAATGACCTATCGTACCAAATAATCCTTCAATTTACGAAACTTTATTTTTTAACAACCTTCTGTACCAATGTTTCATCATTGTTCAGTACGCGCTACAATTTCATATCAGTGGAGGAAATAAATTACAACAAATCTTCAATAACTCTTTTGAATACTGCTTTCTTAGGAAACTTATTAAGCGCAATTTCTAAACTTAGCGTTTGTTCTTTGATAGTAAAGTGGTTTGCTTCTCTACTGAAATCAAAGCTCAAACTTTTTAACTTTTCTTTTACCGCCTGTTTGCCCAGTTGGTCTTCCCAAATTTCTTCTAATACTTCCAACACTTCCAACAGATATTTTTTACATAAACCTAATTCATCGGGAAGGTCAGGTAGGGCGAGTAACTCAATGGAAATACCAATGGCAGATTTAAGCGTTTGGTTTTTTTCTTCTACCAAACGCCTCAACGCTAATTTACTGATAGGAGCTACCTCAGAAATTTTAGAAAATCCAAGCACTTGCTTACATATTTCGTCATCCAACTCCCGAATATCTTTGAAGCCAACCCCACTAATATGCTGTATATCAAAATAAGTTAGGCTTGGATAAGGGTGGGACTGATAGAAAGCGAGTGTATGATGACTTTTGTTGAACTCTAATTTAAGTACATAACCCTCCGCGGTCAGTCCTGTAGCGAAATAGAGCCTTACCAAAGGCAGCTTCTCTCCCCCTTTAGAAGCTAAAACCGCAAGGTTTTCAAGCAATTTGGAACAAGAAGGTAAAAAAGTAGCTTGTAAATTAGACCCCCAATCGTTCATATCATAAGAGATTTTCGATGGCTTTTTTCAGTTCTTCCTCCCCCCAGAGCTTGTCAGAATAATGATAGAAACTCATTTTTATCAACAATTCACCATTATCGAGGGTCAGGCTTTTTTCACCTGCATCATCTACATTTTTACTTGTATTGATGAGCTTGACCCCCGTAATTTTTTCTTTCACTGCCTCCTTGCCCAAATCATCAGTACATATTTTACCAAATACTCTTATGACCATAGGCAACCCATAATTTTTGTAGCCATCGTAGCTATTGAGTACGCCCTCATCTTCTGGAAACGTACTCACATCAAAGCCAATTGGCAACTCGAAACCGGTTATCTTACTTAATTCAGCAGGTGCTTGTGCAAATTCTTCTTGGATAGCTGCAATGCGGCGACGTTCATTTAGTCCCATATTATTTCATTGATTAAGAACAGATTGTTTAACGACATAAAAAAAGCAATAAAACCATTAAGTTGATAATATTTTCAGTTAATTTAATACTAAATTTTGACCTTATCTGTTATACTTTGAAGCCGCAATGCCCGCTTTACCTTCTTTTGCCATCTTTTTCTTATTTGTTCAAAGTGTGTTCTGATGTCAAATAAATCCTGATGCGCTTCACTAATAAGTTGACGGCAAAAAAGGATAATCCCTTGATTATCCACCAAAAATAGTGCGTTAGTTACCTCCTATTTTTTTTCTTGCTATTGTAACCCGCAGATTGAATCCCTTGAAAAACTTTTGTCAAGCTAATTGCTGGTCATCAAAGCAACTTAGTTCACTCTTCGCCCAGTGGCAGTGCGCTGGCGAACACTCATTTTTCGCATACGCTTCAAGTTGACCATCAAAGCGGCGTAGGCACTGTTACCATCCACGCGATACTGCTTTCCGTCGTAAGTGACAGTGCCACCATTTCTTTGCCATTCCGAAGCCAATAACACATAACGGTCGTTGGCTTTAGGATTACGACCAAACATCAGAAAACGCTCGTCATCACGCTCAAAACCAATCGCAAAGCGATCATTTCTGGGGCTGAACACCAGTACGCCAGGCGTGCCTTTGCGAATGACAATTTTTTCTATACTCCCTTCCGTTTTCACACGAATGTTGCCTTGCTCAATTCTCGATTGATTGCTGCCTGAGTTGTCTCTTTTGAGGACAATATCTTGGGATAAGTAAAACTGAATGCGCCTTAAGTCGTTCTCTGTCCAGCCATTTTGTTCGTAAAGTCGCTGTGTAAATGGCGTTAGCGATGGTCCGCAAGCAGTGAGTAGGAATACAACGGAAAAGAAAGTGGCGAATAGTATTTTTCTCATAAATTTTAGTTTTTACAACAAAATAAGTATTTTTTGGAGGTCAATGTCAAGCAAAAAGATCGATTTAACCCCGAATTAACTTGTTGTATGGGTTTTGTGAAAAAATGTTAAAAAGCATTGGCAAGGCATAAATTTTATTAAGACTATTCCAAAACGTAATTGGATTGTTTACGTTTGTAGTGAAATTATTTTTTATAAGCATAACATGATTAAGAACAACGCTATTCAGCAATACGTCAGGAAAAATATTTTGCAACTTGCACCCTATGCTTCGGCAAGGCATGAATTTGAAGGCGAAGCAGATATTTTTTTAGATGCCAATGAAAACCCTTTTGATACTGGATTGAATCGCTATCCTGATCCTTTACAGCACGAGCTAAAGCAACGATTGAGCGCAGTAAAAAATGTGCCAGTTGAACATATATTTTTAGGCAATGGCAGCGATGAAGCTATTGATTTGCTGATTCGTATTTTTTGTGAGCCACGCATAGACCACATCATTACGCTACCGCCAACCTATGGCATGTACCAAGTGAGTGCCAGCATTGCAGATGTAGAAGTAAAAACAGTTACACTAACACCTGATTTTCAGCCTAATGTAGCAGCTATTGTAGCAGCGAGCAACGAACATTCCAAAATACTTTTTTTATGCAGCCCTAATAATCCTTCGGGCAATGATATTGAGCCAGTTCTTATTCATCAGTTGTTGCAGCAATTTCAGGGTATTGTAGTGATTGATGAAGCATACATTGATTTTTCAAAACATCCAAGTTTTAGTCAGCAGCTAGCGCAGTACCCTAATTTAGTGGTGCTACAAACTTTTTCCAAAGCGTGGGGCATAGCCGCCGTGCGTCTAGGTATGGCATATGCTTCGCAAGAAATTATTGCTTTATTGAATAAGGTGAAAGCTCCTTACAACTTAAATATTCTGACGCAGCGCATGGCGTTGGATGTGCTGGAAAAACATGAACAAGTGGGCAAATGGGTGAAGGAAATAGAAACTGAAAGAACTAGACTGGAAAGGCAACTGCCCCTTTTGCCTTTTGTGCAACAGGTGTTTGCCTCAAGTGCTAATTTTTTGCTCGTTAAGGTAGATAACCCCGACCATTTGTATCGCTATTTGGTCGAGCAAAAAATTATAGTGCGCAATCGCTCCAAAGTCCCCCTTTGCCAAGGCTGTTTGCGTATCACCGTAGGTACGCCCAAAGAGAACAATCGTTTAATTGATGCGTTAAGCAACTATAACTAAATTGTGAATAAATGACTTATTTCACCCCTGAGTTTCATCACTTTTTTGCTGAATTACGAGAAAACAACCACCGCGACTGGTTTAATGCTAACAAGCCTCGCTATGAACAATATGTAAAACAACCCATGGAAAATTTTGTGGCGACTATTCTCGACCATATGCAAGTGCATGAACCTGCCATGATAGGTGTTAAGCCCAAAGATTGCCTGTTCAGGATTTATAGAGATACTCGATTTAGTAAGGATAAAACGCCTTACAAAGAATATACTTCGGCGGTGGTCGGTAAAGGGGGACGTCAAGATGTGAACAATATTGGAATTTACATGGAGTTGAACGACCAAAAGGTAGCTTTCTATGGCGGTGTCTATATGCCAGATACCAAGCAGCTATACCGTATCAGAGAAGCTATAGCCTACGACTTAGCAGAATTTGAAGCCTTGATTCAAGAAAGTGCTTTCCAAACAAAATTTGGTGGCAAAATTCACGGTGAAGTCAATAAGCGACTACCTAAGGAATTTATGGCAGCAGCCGAACAGCAGCCTTTACTTTACAAAAAGCAGTTCTACTTCCTAAGCGAACTATCCGCCGACTTCATTTTGCAACCTAATTTAGTAACTGAAACAATGGAATATTATTTGGCTGCTCGACCATTATCACAATTTTTGGTGCAAGCCATGCAAGAAGTGGAGTAGTACATTATTAACATAGAATTAGCCTACCTTTTTCTTTGTCCGACAGGTTAAGGCTTAACTTTGTATGTAAAAATATACTACATGAAAAGACGTGATTTCTTTCAGAATGCCTCTTTGGGGCTAATCGGTACCGGTTTAGCTGCCAATAATTTGTTTGCACAGAATCAGCCTACACCACCTGTTGAGTTGGATAAATGGAAAGGTAAAGCCCCTGCAAACATCATTTTCCTTGTCAGCGATGGTATGAGCGTAGGCACATTGAGCATGGCGAGTATCCTTCGCCAACGCATGGACGGCATACAAAGCCATTGGCTCCAACTGTACGAACAAAATTTAGTGCGCCGTGCACTGATGGATATGGCTTCTGCAAGTTCTTGGGTGACCGACTCTGCGGCGGCTAGTAGTTCTTGGGGAGGAGGTGTGCGAATCAATAACGGTGCGTTGAATACGAATCCAGATGGTACAAGCAACGAACCTATCCTTCAAAAATTCAAAGCAGCAGGTAAGTCAGTTGGATGTGTTACTACGGTACCTATCACCCATGCTACGCCAGCAGGTTTTTGTATCAGCAATGCTAAGCGAGGCGACCAATCAGAAATTGCAACGCAATATCTGCCGCTTAAGTTTGATGTGATGATGGGAGGTGGTGTAAAATACTTTGATGCGAGCGCCAGAGAAGACAAAACAGATCTTTTTGCTACCTTCACTAGCACAGGTTACGAAGTAGCGAAAAGTAAACAGCAAATGATGAACATAGATGCCAAAACAACTAAACCAGTGTTAGGTGTTTTCTATAACGATGGTCTTCCTTTCGCTATCGACCGAACAAATGATTCCGCCTTGAATAGCAGCGTTCCTTCTTTAGCCGAAATGACAAAGAAGGCGATTGATATCATGTCCAAAAATAAAAAAGGTTTTGTGTTGCAAGTAGAAGGTGGTAAAGTAGATTGGGCGGCACACGCCAACGATGCAGCAGGCTTACTTTATGACCAACTAGAATTTGATGATGCCGTGAAAACTGCTATTGATTTTGCTAAAACAGATAAAAATACTTTGGTGATTATTACCACAGATCATGGTAATTCCAATCCAGGATTGCTTTATAGCGGCAATACTAAAGGCAATTTTGATAACTTGATGCGCTACAAACACACCAACGAGTGGATATTGAAAAATCTGAAAAAAGGAGATACTACTAGCAAAATTATTGAAGTTCACGAGGCAGCTACCTCTATTGCCCTGAAACAAGAAGACGCTCTAACCTTGAAAGAAGCTATTGATACGGCTCCCGAGAAAGGAATGCCTCCGCTTATACTACTTGGCAAATTGCAAGGTAGATACACTGATGTGCATTGGATGGGCACCAACCATACTTCTGACTTTGTAGAATTGGCTATGTTTGGACCAGGCAGTGAACTACTAAAACCATTTGTAAAAAATATTGAACTACACAATTACATGCTTAATGTTTGTGGATTGACGAATAGGACAGTGAAGCAATAGAGAAATAGCTGTCCGACGATTCGAGTTCGAGTTGTCTGACAGCTAAATTTTCCATTAACCGTTCATCAATACGCCATTTATCAGTTCCTCTACAATCTCAGGATTGAGCAGCGTAGAAGTATCTCCAAGACTAGAAGTTTCGCCAGAAGCTACTTTTCTCAAGATGCGGCGCATGATTTTGCCTGATCTCGTTTTAGGCAAACCTGACACAATTTGAATTTGATCAGGTTTAGCAATTGGTCCAATTTCTCTGGTAACTACTGCAAGAATCTCCTGTTTGAATTGAGTTTCGTCATCAATACTTTTGCTAGGAATGACATAGGCATAAATACCTTGTCCTTTAATATCGTGCGGATAGCCTACTACGGCAGATTCTACTACATTTTCATGCGCATTAATAGCATTTTCTACTTCAGCCGTACCAAGTCTATGCCCAGAAACGTTAATCACATCATCTACTCGACCGATAATGCGATAGCGTCCTTGTTCGTCCCTTCTTGCCCCATCGCCAGTGAAATAATAGTTTTCAAAAGCAGAAAAGTAAGTTTGTCGGCAACGCTCGTGGTCTCCATAAGTCGTGCGAATGATAGAGGGCCAAGGATACTTGATACACAACAAACCCTCTACGTCGTTGCCGTGAATTTCATTGCCTTCTGTATCTAGCAGTACAGGCAACACTCCAGGCATCGGATAGGAAGCAAAACAAGGTTTCGTGTCAGTAATGCCAGGGAGTGGCGTAATCATAATTCCCCCTGTTTCAGTCTGCCACCAAGTATCTATAATGGGCGCATTGCCTTTACCTACTTTAGCATCGTACCATCTCCATGCCTCTTCATTAATAGGTTCCCCTACGGAGCCAATAGTTTTAAGGGAACTCAAATCATATTTTTCAACATGGTGATCGCCTTGTGCCATGAGCGCACGAATGGCTGTTGGAGCAGTGTAAAACTGATTAACTTTCAATTTTTCACAAACCTGCCAAAAGCGTCCAGCATCAGGATATGTGGGTACACCTTCAAACATGACCGTAGTGGCACCTGCCAGAAGCGGTCCATAAACAATGTAAGAATGTCCTGTTATCCAACCAATATCTGCTGTACACCAGTAAATATCCCCATCGCTATATTGAAATACATTTTTGAACGTAAAGCAGGTATAGACCATGTATCCGCCACAGGTATGTACTACGCCTTTGGGTTTGCCAGTCGAGCCAGAGGTGTAAAGAATGAAAAGTGGGTCTTCACTATCCATTTCTTCTGCTTCGCAAAACGGACTTTGCGGATTGACTTGCTCGTGCCACCACTTATCGCGTCCTTCATACCAATCAATTGGCTGTACCGTACTTTGGAATACCAATACGTTTTCTATGCTATCACAACCCATATTTAGCGCCTCATCCACAACTTGTTTGACGGGAATATGCTTAGCACCTCTGCTGTTGTAATCAGCGCAGATGACCATTTTGCAACTAGCATCTTTAATGCGGTCTGCTAGTGCTTGAGCCGAGAATCCAGCAAATACGACAGAGTGAATAGCACCAATTCTTGCACACGCCAAAACGCCAATGGCTAATTCTGGCACCATAGGCATGTAAAAGCAAACTCGGTCGCCTTTCTTTATACCAAGCGCTTTTAGGGCGTTAGCTGTTTTACAAACCTCTGCGTATAACTCGTTGTAGGTGTAAGTTTTATGAGCAGCATTAGGGTCGTTTGCTTCCCAAATAATGGCTGTTTGACTGCCTTTGGTAGCAAGATGCCTATCCAAACAATTTTCAGTTATGTTTAATTTTCCACCTAAGAACCATTTAACGCTAGGTGTCTTAAAGTTCCAATCTAGTACTTTTTCCCAAGGCTTTTTCCATTGAAAAGTTTTGGCTTGCTCGCTCCAAAATCCACCAGGGTCTTCGATACTCCTTTGGTAAACTTCTTGATATTGAGCGAGATTTTTAATTTGTAATGTCATATTTCGCTTGTTTTAGTTTGATTATGCAAATACCATCTCAAAAAGATACGTAATGCTTTTAAGTGTAATTGTTCGTGAACAGTCCTACTCTATTGCTATAAAATTATTTAATTTTTCACAAAAAAGAGAATAAACGATTTAATTTTTTCTCATAAAAATGACGCTGTTCTTCATTATTCGTTAGTTACTACATAAGAAACACTTTATTTTTTATCAATCTCCTGGCGACTAAACGAAGTTCATTTACCACTTATCTTCTTCTGATGATAAGAAAATAGTCCAAAGTAGTTAGGATTTAAGAAACCACCTTTCACTAAAGCCCAAAGAAAAAATAGGGCGAATACCCCTACGCCTATGGAGGCGGCAGGATGCTGCTGGAGCTGTGGCTCTAAATAGAACCGAATACCTAGTGTTGTGAGCAGGTAAATGGCGATAAACAAATCAGAAAGTAGTGGATTAAGCCGTAGTTTTATCATAACACGTATCTTTTTATTTTGATGGATGAGGGTCTGCCAAAAGTTTCATGAACTACTTTTGACAGACTTTTTTTTATGTTTACTTAATGCCCAGTAGCTTCACCTGCGCCCCTTGGGATTCTAATGTTTTCTACTAATTCTTGGATTCTTACTGGCGGTGCAGGTGTAATTGCTGAAACAATACCAGATACCAAGAAATTCAAGAGCATACCCAATGTGCCAATACCTTCTGGTGAAATACCCAGTATGTATTGATCTTTTGTGCCGCCCATGAATTTAAAGTAAACAATGTAGCCTGCTGTAAATACAATACCCGAAATCATGCCTGCAATCGCTCCTTGCATATTCATCCGTTTAGAAAAAATTCCCATGATGATGGCAGGGAAGAACGATGCCGCAGCTAAACCAAAAGCAAAAGCAACCACTTGTGCCACAAACCCTAAGTTCAAAGTACCTGCATAACCTGCTAATACTACTGCAACACCAATCGTGATACGAGCCGCTAGTAACTCTCTCTTTTCAGAGATATTTGGCATCAACTGTTTTTTCAAAATATCGTGAGAGATAGAAGACGAAATTACTAGCAATAAACCAGCCGCTGTGGAAAGTGCTGCTGCTAACCCCCCTGCTACCACAAGAGCAATTACCCAACTTGGAAGATTTGCAATTTCAGGGTTTGCTAGTACAATAATGTCATTATCCACATACAACTCATTTTCTGTATTTGGATTAGGATTCGTTACTAATCGCTCGCCTGCGACACCTCTGCTACCATCTACTGCAAAAGCGGGTTTCCCTTGAAAGGCTTCCCCGGCAAGGTACTTAATTTTGCCATCGCCATCTTTGTCGTTCCAAGCTAATAAGCCAGTATCTTCCCATTTTCCGAACCAAGTTGGCAGTTCAGCGTATGAATTATTGCTTACTGTATTGATTAAGTTGGTACGAGCAAAAGCAGCAATAGCTGGAGCCGTGGTGTAAAGGATAGCAATAAACACCAATGCCCAACCAGCAGATTTACGCGCATCTGCTACTTTGGGTACCGTAAAGAAACGAACAATAACGTGGGGCAAACCAGCAGTACCGAGCATTAGTGCAGCCGTTACGAAGAATAAATCTACCTTACCCTTATGAGAGGTTGTGTATTCTGCAAAACCTAAGTCCATAGAAAGTTGATCCAGTGCTACCAACAACGGTGTTCCGTTTGACAAATTACCGCCAAGTCCTAGTTGTGGGATGGGATTGCCGACCATGATGAGAGAAATAAAAATAGCGGGAACAAGGTAAGCAAATATCAGTACGCAATATTGAGCCACCTGAGTGTAAGTAATGCCTTTCATGCCACCCAATACAGCGTAGAAAAACACAATACCAACACCAATGATAATGCCCCACTCAAAAGAAACTTCTAAGAAGCGAGAAAAAGCTACTCCTACCCCTTTCATTTGGCCAACTACATAGGTAAACGAGACAAAAAGCGCACAAACAGCAGCTACCTGACGAGCCGTAGCAGAATAGTAACGCTCACCAATAAAATCAGGGACAGTGAATTTACCAAATTTCCTTAAATATGGTGCTAGCAGCAAGGCGAGTAGCACATAGCCACCTGTCCAGCCTAGTAAATACTGCGCTCCTTGATAACCCATGAAAGAAATCAAACCTGCCATGGAGAGAAAAGAAGCAGCAGACATCCAGTCAGCAGCCGTTGCCATACCATTGAGAATTGGCGGCACGCCACCGCCAGCAACATAAAATTCAGAAGTAGAGCCTGCTCTAGCCCAAATAGCAACACCTATGTATATCGCAAAAGTAATACCTACTATGATTAACGTCCAAAGTTGAACACTCATGATTTTTTAATTTTTTTAGTTGTAGAATAAATTTTTGTGTTTGTTCGTGTTTTATTTACTTCTCGTCCACATCGTATTCCTTATCCAGTTTGTTCATCCGATTCATATATACGAAAATGAGTATAATGAAGATGTAAATTGCTCCTTGCTGTGCAAACCAGAAGCCAAGTTTGAAGCCACCTAATCGAATGCTATTGAGTGGCTCCACGAATATAATCCCAAAACCATAAGATACTAAAAACCAAATGGATAAAAGAATACCCAATAGGCGTAAATTCTTCTTCCAATATTCTTGAAGATTTTTGTCTGACATAGTTTATTATTTTAAAAAAATAAGATAAATGAATATTTGCTGTAAAAAATGTTCTTTCTGTTCTTTTCTATAAAAAGATATGTGCTTGAAGTCGAATTTGTGAAATATCACCACCGTTGTTCAAATCATTATTAATTTGATGCCATTCTAGCGTTAGCTTTGCATTGTGCCCTTGGACATAATAGTTTATACCAATATTGGTAGAACTCATGTTAGTATTCTGATTTTCTGGGTTGCTATGCCCTTCGTAGTCCGCAAACTGCATGGCAATGTAGGGCATTAACTTAGCGGATTTTATATAGTACCCGACCTGTGCATACACATTATCCCCTGTTCCTGCCCAACGCCCAACATAATTCTGTCCGAAGTTGAATTTAGTGTAAGAAACATAAGTATTTATTGCACCCTTACCATCTAAAGTCGGCATATCCAAAAATCCATCTACGGCAAAGTGGTTGACGTTGACGTGTCTATTCGTCACTGTATTGTACGCTCCATTTGGATGAGAGAAAAATCCTGCACCAATACCTAAGACCTTTTTAGCCCCTAAGTAAGTCCCTACTTCGTAAGGCAGTTTATGCGACTCTTTATCCCATAAATTATACCTAAAATAGCCCTGTAGTATGGTTTTTCCTGTTGGATCGCCATTTTCATTTGGCACACTTGTGCCGTTATAAGCAATAGCCTTTGACTTATCAAAGCTGACACCACTCACCAATGGATTAGCACCTGGCTGATTAATTGAAATGCGATAGTCGAATTTTCCAATATCGCCTTTTGCATAAACGCCTAAATGTCGAGCGAACTGATCGGTATAGCCTAGTGCATGCCAATGCACAAAGGGCCGAGCCTGATCTAAAGTCATAAAATTCAAAGTGCTAGCACTTGCTAGGCGGGTCAAACCATTCCAATAATGCAATCCACCACCTACATATAGAGAGGGATTTACCCTAAACTCCGTCCAAGCATCATGAAGGAAAAATTGTGGAGCATCCCCGTTATTCCCCAATGAAGTTTGGTTGTTAGGATTAAAGTTATTCAACCCAATGTGGCTTAATATCAAAAATCTAGGAGATATCTGACTGTACATCAAAAAGCGAGATCGTCTAATACTGGGCGTGATGGTCGTTTTTGCATTTTCAATGCTCAAATTGTTGGTCTCCACCCAAATCTGATGCCACACAATGAAACGGATGTACTTGCTTCCATCGTCATTGAGTTTCATAGTTAAGGGCTTGTAACTGTGGTCTGTCTCCTTTTGTTCCTGCGCAGTTACTTTCGGCGCAAGCATACAAAAGATTAAAAATAGTCCGATTGTTGAATAATGTTTTTGTAAATTCATTAGCTTAGCATAAATAATTTTTTAACAATGCAACATAATTACATACAAATATACATAAAGATGTTTTATTATTAAAAATGTTTCCTAGAATATTTTTTATAGAACAATATACTTCATTTCGTAAAAAAAACAAATATTCATTTTACCAACGAGACAGGTTATAATGTAATCTTAATACTTGAGGAAGTCATAAATAGCTAGAGATTAATTAAAAATATTAACTCAATGTAAACAAGTAATAGATACCTTTAAGGCATAAAATACTAGCATAACATTTTTTTAAAAGTTGTATTTTAAAAATATTGTCGAATTTTTTGCTCGTATTGTGCAATAAACTTTGATTTTTAAGAAAAACTATTTTATTTTGTGTAAATTTTACATTACCTAATTGTAAAAAATATTTTTTAACGCACTCAAATCAAAGGATTTGGATTACTGGACCCAACCACTCAATGATTACCGCTCTTATCTAGCATTGGAGCGCTCTTTTTCTGAAAATACCGTAGATGCCTACTTGCGCGATGTGCGTAAGCTGTTAGATTTTTTCAAGCATAAACAATTGAACCTTCGCCCAGAGGAGGTAAAGAAAGACCATCTTGACCAATTTATCAAATGGGTAGCAGCATCTGGCTTGGGTACTAACTCTCAAACACGTATTATTTCAGGGGTTAGAGCCTTTTATAAATTCATGCTACTGGAAGACAGTATTGACTTAGACCCCACTACCTTCCTGAAGCGTCCGCGTACAGAACGAAAAATTCCGCAGGTACTTTCCATTGAAGAGATGCAAAGAATAATGGATAGTGTTGATTTAAGTAGCGATTATGGTTTGCGCAACCGTGCCATGCTAGAAACACTCTATGCTTGTGGCTTGCGTGTCAGCGAACTGACAGAGCTAAAACTCTCTAACCTGATGTTGGATAATAGTTACATCAAAGTAATTGGCAAAAACAACAAAGAACGAATTGTTCCGATAGGTGAAGTCGCTAGCAAACAAATCAAAAAATACATCAAAGAAGCCCGTAAAAAGCAACATAATGTAAAAAAGGATTCGGAGAACATCCTCTTTTTAAATCACAGGGGGACTTATCTGACTAGGGTGATGGTGTTCAAAATTGTCAAAGAAGCCGTGCAGAAAGCAGGTATTGACAAAAATGTGAGTCCACATACGTTTAGACATTCTTTTGCCACTCATCTGATAGAGGGTGGCGCCGATATGCGCGCCGTACAAGATATGCTTGGACATGAATCCATTACTACAACAGAAATTTATACGCACATGGATAAGGAATATTTGCGTGAAACTATTTTAATGCACCATCCGCGTGGCAAAGGGAAAAGTTGAATAAAAAAGAAGTATCAAAACTTAGTCTTTGACAAGTGCTTTTAGCCTAACAACGAAAGCACCTTGTTGGGAAATATCATAAAAATTAGTTTGTGATTGCTCACAAGCTAATTTTAAGGGCTGTATAGTTTTCCAGTGATTAGTGGCATCCGCTACAATCCATTCAAAGTCAAAGGCTTGCTTAATTTTATCCAAAGAAATTTTTTTATTTCCTGTCAAAACAATATAATCTACTTTTATGGTGCTATCTGGAATCGCCCAGCTATTATCGTTAAGTACCACCATTCTTTGATGATAAAACTGGATGAATCGTCCTTTTTTCATACAATTAGCTGTTATGATGTTTTCGTTTGTAGATATATTAATCCATTTTTTAGGCCTCATTTTTGAGCGATAAGGATGCGAGGTATAAGTCATATCTATAACAGTATCTGAAGATTGAGTAGTGTACGCGATTTTTCCATCGAAAAAATCTATAATACTATACTGCCCTGCATCGTATAATACAATTTGAGGTTGGGTATAATTTATTATTTTCTCGGCAGCTCGGCTAATTAAAAATACAGCAAAGCAGCCTAAAGCAATTAACCAATGTTTATATTGTCTGCTTTCCAAAGCAAACATAACAGCAGCAATGGCAGCATATAGTAAGACCACTTCATGGGTAGCTAGCCAAACATTTGTGATTTTACCACTTGGAAGATTTTGGATAAAAAAGATAAATTGATTAACCAAACTTATAATACCATAAAGTCCATATCCTAGAATAGTATTCAAAAAAGGAATGGAAGAAAACGCAAATAAACCTAATCCACAGGACAATATAAAAGCAGCAGCAGGAATAACGACAAGACTAGACAACCAAAAATAAGTAGGAAATTGATGAAAATAGTATAGTGAAATAGGCGTTACTAACATTTGTGCAGCAATAGAAACCGTAAAGATTTGCCAAAAATAGTCTATAATACCTTTATCAGTAACATCAATAAGTGTATAGATTTTAGGTTGAAAGAAAACAATACCAAATACGGCT
>DAITMC010000038.1:0-21222 GCA_036835365.1 Saprospiraceae bacterium | reverse complement strand
GATTACTATGACCTCATTTTTTTTGATTTAGGTTTTAACTCTACTCAGCAAATTAATAAAATAGAGCAACCATTTAGCTGGGAGCGTCTAGTATATGAAATTGAGTCGTCTCGACCCTTTATTATTAACATCAACCCTGTACAAGAGGGTATAATCATAGGCAATCATGCTCTTGTGGTGAAAGGTTATAAAATAAAAGATGGAGAAAAATATATTATCGTGAATGACCCTTGGCGACCTTGCTGCAATGAAATGAAAGAATATATACTTTCTTACCGTATTTTTTTTGGGGAAAAACAGAATACACCAAATGGCTATGCTATTAATAGCGTTTTGTCCGTTGTTCATTCTATTCACACAGAAGCGAAATTTATATATAATGATAGATGTAAAAAACGCATAAAACTATTCAGGAAAAAAAGGACTTAATTTTTTTAATCACCAAATGATATTCAATTTTATGGCAACTCTAATTAAAGTAGCAGAAGAAACAGGTAACGATACTGCTTCTCGTGCAAGAATGCAAGATTTAATAACCCGCTATTGGGGTCGTGCTTCGGAAGAGAAAATATTCCCCATTCCATTATGGAAACTAAGTCAATTCATTGATGCTTCATCCACCAAAGAAATAGCACTTCGGGTATCTGATATAGATAATCCTAGTCTGGTTAATGCAGAATGGATTGTTTTTGAAAAAGAGATGAACCATTTATCTGCCGATAAATTGAATAGTGATTATTATTTTGTGTTCAATCAAGATGTGTTCAACCATCTAAAAAAGAATATTCCTGTATTAACAAAGCCACTAAATACTATTATCCTACTAGGACGTATTGGGAAAGAAGAAAATTCTAATATTTTCACTGCCTTTATTTTTATAGCGGATTATGCTTTAATGCCTCTAGGGGCTGGTGGTAATGGCTTAGGCACGGGAATGCGTATTCCTCCTCAACCTTAATTGACATAAAATGAAATATAATCTAAATAACTGTATTGCTATAATATTAATTATTGTAGCAATACTAATTCCTATTTGTTTTTTTTGCTTAAATTGCTGGAGTCAAACTGGTGATTTTCTGCTAATCTGTACTATTAAAACAACAATAATAACTACCACCTATCCTTTACTAACGGCCTTTCTATTCTTTACCCAATTAAATAAACCCCTCAAGATATTTCTTACTTTTTGTAGCATTCTTTTAATATTGAATTTAGTCGAACAAAGCATTATATGGCTAGCTATTAATCGCTATGAAACCCTAGCCCCTTATATGAATTATTGGGATGTTGGTACTACCGACTTTTTTTCTATTCTTTATTATTTGACTAATTTTTCTTTGTTAGCTTGGTTCTACTACCAATTGTTAACTAAAAAATACGCCAATCTAATGGTGGGAGTAGCCATTTTTTTAGTTTTAGCTACCCTTGTTAACTATCTTTTTATAGAAGGGTACAAGAGACCGGGTGTTTTTAATCCAGCGGTAGATGTTGTTTTCTCCTCCCTCTTGCCTGCTTTTTATCTGTGGTATATGTCAAGGGAAACCATTAATTTCCCTTTACAAAAGAATCCATATTTTTGGATAAGTTTTGGATTAATGTTCTCCAATTTAATCGCATTGTTCCTCTATATTACCGCAGATTTAATTCAAAAAGAAAATTATGATCTATTTGTAAGATTGTTGATTATAAGAAATATACTTGAAATTATAGCACAAATCTTCTTTGCTATTGGTTTTTGGCATGCTCGCTTTGTAAAATACATCCCCCTACCATCAGAGGAATAGCAATGTAAATACAAAATTCCCCCCATTTGGGGGATGATGTGGTTATTAAAATCATTTTATCTTTGTATTATAAAGAATAGAACAACCATGTAAACGCCAAAAGACGATGTTAATTAAATTTTCCCTAAGTTGTGTATAAAAGAGAGCTTGCTCCAAATTTCCTAGTATCAGTGTAGAGGTTTGCAAGGAATGTAATTTAATTACATTCCTTTTTTTTTATTGCTCCATAAGATTTTAAAACAAAAGATTTAGTATAATTTTAACGCATTGTCAACGACTATTTAGTGTACTCATACGTTATAAGTGCATTAAAAAAAGTGAATAAACACATGAATAGACTACTGTTTTTGTTGGGAATGTTTATATGGAGCAACTTGCTTTTCTCGCAAGTTAATACGTTATCCAAAGCAGAAGACTCTGATCCAGAGGCAACTGCACTATTGAAGAAGGTGAAACAAAAGTATGATACTTATACTTCTTTGGAGTTGGATTTTTCCTTATCCATCAAGTTGGCGGAGCAACCGGAAGAAGTGCAAAAAGGAAAGTTGGCACAAAAAGGACAACAATACCGCTTAGATATTCAAGAGCAAAGTGTATTCTTCGATGGGAAAACGCTTTGGGTTTATCTGAAAAGTCTGAACGAAGTACAAATCATGGATGCCGACTTTGCGTCGGAGGGTGTAATGTCGCCACAAGATATGCTTAAGATATACGAAAGTAAAGACTATGTTTACTCTATCACCAATAAATTAACACAAGGTGGAAAACAAATTAAACAAATTGAATTCAAGCCACTTAAAAAGGATGCTGAATACAGCAAAATTCGGGTCTCTATTGACGTGATGACCAATGACTTGATTGCAGTGGAAGCCTTTGGAAAAGATACTTCTCGTTACACCTTAAAGGTGGATAAATTGACACCTAATAAAATATTTTCAACTGATTATTTTAAATTCGACCCCACCAATTATCCCAAAGTCTATATTGAAGACTTAAGAGGATAGAAGTAAGAAAACCACTCGTCTGAAATAATAGTATTGTACTTAAGAAAAAAAACTCCGACTTCACGAAGTCGGAGTTTTACTTTTACGCTAAGGCAATTTGCTGGAAATTAATACTTTATCTGTCGTTACTTAGCACCAAGTAAGGTACCAATAGACGTTGTTACGACTTCAAACTGTTCTACATTGCTCTGTAAAAAAGCGAACATGCAGCATAGCAAGAACAAGGTAAAGGCAACAAGCAATTCTGTTTTTTGAGCTACTTTAATTTTCATTTGACTTTAGTTTTAATGCACTACGAAACAATTATGGTGCAAATATAGGCATTACATGTACTAAAACCAACATTTGATGTAAACTATATATTAAACCTGTTGTAAATATGTTTACACACAATCTTAATATTTGAAAGTAACTCAAAAATCAGAACTTACCATGGTTCGTTACAGATTAGAGATTAAGAAATTTTTTGACGGAAGTAATAAAAATCTAAATTTTTTTTCAAAGAATCATTAATACTCGTCGTCGTTAAACATAAAGTCGTCTTTTCGAGGAAAATCGGGCCAGATTTCCTCTAAAGTTTCGTAAACTTCTCCCTCATCTTCCATTTCCTGAAGATTTTCAAGAAGCTCTACTGGTGCACCTGAACGGATAGCGTAGTCAATTAACTCATCTCTCGTTGCTGGCCATGGTGCATCTTCTAAGTGGTGTGCAAGTTCTAATGTCCAATACATAAAAAATGCTTAGATTAAATGAATCAAATATTTGAATGAAGTATGTAATGACGAACACCGTTTTTTGTTCGATATTTCAAATTAATCTGACGAACTTTTTTGACTTTAGTTACAAAATTAACATAGCATCGCCATAACTATAAAAACGATATTCTTCCTTAATCGCCTCATGGTAAGCCTCCATTATCAGATCGTATCCGCCAAAAGCACATATCATAATGATTAGGCTCGATTTAGGCAAATGAAAATTGGTAATCATGGCATTGGCAATACTAAAATCGTAAGGTGGATAGATAAATCTATTTGTCCACCCTTCTGCTGGTTTAAGTTTACCATCTGCTGAAACAGCAGTTTCTATGGAGCGCATGGAGGTTGTTCCAACAGAGCAAATCAACTTATCATTATTTTTTGCCTTGTTGACCGTATTGACTGCCTTTTCCGAAACAGTGAAGTATTCTGCATCCATCTTGTGCTTAGATAAATCTTCTACTTCAATGGTTCTAAAAGTACCTAAACCAACATGCAGAGTCACTTCCGCAAAATTAACACCTTTTATTTCAAGACGTTTGAGTAGCTCTCTGCTAAAGTGTAGCCCTGCGGTCGGTGCAGCTACTGCACCAACCTCCTTAGCGTAAACCGTTTGATATCGGTCATTATCTAAATCTTCCGATGGTCGAGTGATATATTTGGGTAAAGGTGTATGTCCAAGATATTTAAGCAACCCCTGAAAGTCTTCTTCTGACACATCATTCAAAAATCGGATAGTTCGCCCTCTGGAAGTCGTATTGTCCACAACTTCAGCGACTAATAACTCATCATTTTTTTCATCGCCGAAGTACAATTTGTTGCCTACTCGTATTTTGCGAGCAGGGTCAACCAATACATCCCACAATCGCATATCATGGTTGAGTTCTCTAAGTAAGAATACTTCAATATCTGCACCTGTTTTTTCTTTTTTACCATACATTCTAGCAGGAAAAACCTTGGTATTGTTAAAGACCATCACATCACCATCGTCAAAGTATTCTAGTATGTCTTTGAAAATTCTGTGCTCAATTTTACCACTACTGCGATGTAACACCATTAAACGGGATTCATCTCGATTTTCTGATGGATATTGTGCAATCAATTTTTTAGGCAATTCAAAATCAAACTGCGACAGTTTCGTCCTCATGCTCATCTTTAAAAATTTGTATGCTTTATTTTGACCGCAAAAGTATTATTCTTAATACAAAAAATGCAATTTTTTATTTCATTACCTCAGTTTACCAACTACTCACTAATGGTTGCTAACTATTAATGTTACATTTTTTAGAAGTTTCTAGTTCCTTCACAAGCCGACATACAATGAATAGAATACAGCGCAACGTCAATAAGGTTTCAGAAAAGAGAAATTTTTTCAACACGACCTAAATGAATAAGTAAATTTAAAATAATCTAGCTTGATTATTGAATTATGAGATGTTTCCACATTAGTGTCCCCCCAGTCTTTTAATGATTTATTTTTTTTGGAACGACCTATTTTTTCTTTATTCATACAAACTATCATCATTTTTACTATTATCGCACTAAAGTCATCAATTAGAAAAATATGCCATTGAGTATTAATGACCATTTGATTATAGAAGCTGCCAAAGAGAAGGGCTATACCGTTGAGGTAATTTCTTCAACCCACCCTTTACTAAAAATTTCTTATGGAGCGCAATTTACTTACCTGCGTAAAACAATGATTTGGGAAACTAGGGGGATAACCAAATACATTGCCGAAAATAAAGATTTATCCTATGTCTTTATGGATAATTTTGGGTTTACTGTTCCGAAAACAATCACTGTAACCAATGCGCCTCAAGCATTGGCGGCGGCACAAACCATTGGGTATCCTTTAGTAGTAAAACCCAACGATTCTAAAGGTTCTCAAGGTGTTAGCATCTTGCATGAGGCGGATGAAAAAGCCTTTTTGCAAGCATTTGAACTGGCATATGGGGTAAATTCCGATAACGTCCTTATCCAAAGTTTTATTAAAGGAAAAGATTACAGGGTGTTAATGTTAGATAGAAAAGTAGCTGCTGTGGCACATCGTGAGCCTGCTAGCATCTATGGAGATGGATTTCACGACATAGCATTGTTAATTCAACTGGAAAACAACAAGCCGGATAGAGGCGAAGGCAGAACGGCAATACTTTCTAAAATCAAACTAAATGAAGACTCAACGAACTACTTAGCCCAACAAGGATTGTCCTTGAAGTATGTTCCTAAGGCAGGAGAAAAAATATTCCTGAGCGAAATTGGTAGCATGAGTGCTGGCGGCGAGAGCATTGATTACACAGATGATTTACCTGCCGAAAACATCCGCCTATTTGAGCGCATGGCAGAAGCATTGGATGCGCCTGTACTCGGCTTGGATATTCGCAGTGAGGACATTACTAAAGTCCTTTCGCCAAGCGATTATTGCATTATTGAAATCAATCATTCACCTGGTTTTGCCTTACATCAATTTCCTAATCGTGGCAAGCCAAGAAATATCGCTAAGATGATTGTGGATTTAATTACCTTTCAGAAAAATTACTTAGCATAAGCTCAAAGTACAATTTAGAAAAGCAAGATTTTGTCTAAAACAATAATTTGAAGTATCTTTTGCCCATAATTTAAGTAATTACCCATTTACAATTATGGAAAGGAAAATACTCGAAACAGAACAAAAGGCATTAGAGATCAATCTTGATGAAATCATCTATGGAACATTCTCTGAAATAGGCGCAGGGCAAGAGGTGGCGCGTTACTTTTTTCAAGTTGGTGCAGCCGCTGGAACGATTGCCAAAACTATGTCGGCTTACGACAAAGTTTATTCTGATAAAATTTATGGAGTAGAGCCTAGTGGTAGGTACGTCTGCGAATCGCGGGTCTATCGAATGCTCGACCACGAATACGAATTAATGCTTTCTAGGCTTCGACTAGAACGCCCTAGCAACAATTTCTTTGTTTTTGCAGATACTGTATCCGCTATCAACTACACCAAAACCATCAGAGGTAGTGGATGGATGGGGGTGCGCTTTCAACTTAATCCAGATGCAGAACCCAACGATTTTGTACTTCAAGTAAGAATGTTGGACAACAATAACCAACTTCAACAACAGGCTATTGGTATTCTAGGCGTAAACATGATTTATGCTTGCTATCGCTATTATGATAACCCTGAAATCATGTTACAATCTTTACTGGATGATGTGAAAGGTCGTGTTGCTATTGATATGGTTCGTTTAAATGGTCCTGATTTTAAAACCGTAGATAATCGCCTTTTGGCATTAAAATTGGTGCAGTATGGTTTGACCAATTTTAGTATGTTCGGTCCTGATGGGCAGGGAGTGCATCCTTCTGAGTTTTTGTACCGCAAAAACGTGATGGTCGTAAGAGGTAGTTTTCGTCCAGCTACGGTAGTAAACTTAGACATGATTCAAAAAGGATTTGAACAATTCAGAAAAGAAGCTGATGTAGATGCCCAGAAATCATTCTTGCTGACTGAAATTACCTTAGATAACTTAGCCGCCGATGGCACTATTGACGACCAAGATTTTCTTGACCGTGCAGATGTCCTGTGTGCGCTTGATCAAACGGTGGTGGTGTCGAGCACTTCTGACCAAGGCTTATTTATTAAGCATTTAGATGAATACAAAGTTCCGAGAATAGGCATGGTCATTGGAGTTCGCGAATTGTTGGAGCTAATTACAGATAAATTCTATCAACACAAGGATGGCGAACTACTTTCTGTTTTTGGTAGAATTTTTAAGAAGCACATTCGTTTTTATGTTTATCCTGCTATGCAAGAAGGGAGTGCTGAATTAATGACCGCCAAGAATTTACCCGTACCGGAAGACGTAAAATTTCTGTATAAACACTTGCTAGACAATCAGCAGATTGTAGATATTACCAACTTTAACACAGATACACTTCATATTTTCTCGCCCAAAATACTGAAGATGATTGTGGACAATGAAGCAGGTTGGGAAAATTGTGTACCTAAAAAAGTTGTAGCCATTATCAAAGAAAAATTATTATTTGGTTATCCAAGCGAGCAAGTCGCTTTTGATTACTAACAAACATAGGAAGAGCAAGAGGGGATACTCGATTGCAGTCGCAAACCTCTGCGTTGCAATCGAGCCATTTACATGAAACAGCATAACCAGTTTTTACTAACTCAACGCTTTGCCTACTTTAATCAATAAGTCTCTGGTCGCAATAATGCCTTGTTCTTCCCCCATTTTACTGCCTTCAAATTCCACACCAACGTAGCCTCTATAGCCGGCATCTTTCACTATTTTCATCATCTTCATGTAGTCTGTTTCAACTTCATTACCATTTTCATCAAAATTATTTGCTTTTGCACTTACAGCTTTCGCAAACTTCATCATTTCTTCAACCCCTTTATAGCGGTCGTATTCTTCTACACATTTGCCGCCCCACTCTTGACCGCTATCCCGTTTGATACAGAAATTGCCGAAATCGGGTAAGGTGCCACAATTAGGCATATTGATTTGCTGCATCACATCACTCAACCATTTGCCATTGGAAGAATATCCTCCATGATTTTCTACAATCACATTTAAGCCCACATTTTTAGCATATGTTGCCAAAGTGCCTAATCCATCCACTGCACCTTTAGCTACTTCTTCGGCACTACCTTTTCCGAAGGCGTTGACGCGAATGGAATGACAACCTAAGAACTTAGCAGCATCCACCCATTTGTAGTGTTTTTCTACGGCTTCTCTTCTCATTTTTTCGTCAGGTTCGCCTAATCCGCCTTCACGGTCAATCATAATGAGCAAATTTTTCACACCACTGCCATCAGCACGCATTTTCATTTCCTTTAAGTAATCCATATCTTTAGCCTTCTCGAAAAAGAATTGATTGACGTATTCAATTCCTTCAAAGCCCAGATTTTTGGCTTTGGCGGCAAAATCTAAATTATCCATTTTCTTACCAAAGATAGATTTGTTGAGCGACCATTGTGCAAGGGATAGTTTGAAGAATAAACCCTTAGTATCCAATATGTTAGTATTAGCGGAAGCAGCACTATTCATTTTATTGTTGCAGGCTGCAATACCTAAGAAACTCACACCTACTGCCATCTGGCTAGCTGTTTTGATAAAAATTCTTCTTGTTTTTTCCATTTTGCTTTTATTTTGTTTTGACAAATTTAATAGTATCAAATAAATGTTTTGATAAAAAAGGACAGCTATTTTACCTCAAAAGTTTTTTCTTCTTTTCCAATTCCCTGAAGGGTTAATTTCTTCCATGCCTTTGGCAAAACAGCTTGATGTACTTGTTCCACTCCTTTGTCTGTGATGTCCAAGCCGCCAAAGCCATTGATTAATACTTGAAGCGTACCACCTGCGCCTGTTGCAAAATAAGGATTCGTACCGCCTGCTGTTTCCGCTAACACGCCAAAAGGTGGTACTTGGTTCGGTAAATAGCTCTTATTGAACAGTTGGTAGGCTTTTTCTACCTCCCCCAAACGTGCGTAAAGAGTAGCTAAGACGCTATATCCCATAGCAGGACCACTAAGGGACATTTTGGGTTCGTAGTAGTACAAATCATTCAATATCTGCTCTTTAGTGTTTATAATAGTCATTGGGTAGGCGAGTAGATTTACATCTGCTTGTTTGATTTCCTCTCCATTGTAAGTTGCATTTTCGCGTGTTACACCATCTGAAAATTTCAAAATAGGGATATTTTGAGCCACATGCAACCAATCGGGATTAGGAGTAATTCCTAATGCTTTTGCTGCTTGGTCGGCATATTGCAAACAAGTGATTGCCATGCCATTTGTATAGGCGTTGTTGTCAATATTTTCTTGCCATTCATTCGCTCCAATGACATTTTTGATGTCATATTTGCCCACTTCGGTTCGCTCTACTCGACTGCACCAAAAATCTGCAATTTCTTTGAGCATAGGATATCCTTTAGTAGCTAACCAATCTTTATCTTTTGTTACTTGATAGTATTTCCAAGTAGCCCAGCCAATATCGCCAGAAATATGATGTTGAAAAGGACCTGTTAATGCCCAAACAGGCGTATCTTCCGTGCCTTCAGCGGATGATTCCCATGGAAACATTGCACCATGGTAACCATGGGAAAAGGCATTTTGCTTTGCTGCACCTAAACGCTCGAAGCGATATTCTAAAAGAGATTTAGCAATTTTGGGTTGCAAGAGTAGTAGAGGAGGGAACATCCAAATTTCAGTATCCCAAAAAATATGACCATTGTAGCCTAAACCAGATAAACCCATAGGGGAAAGGCTAAGTGTCGTACCTTCACGAGCAAAGGAATATAAATGGTAAATCATGGAATGTATATCCTTTTGTGCGGCGACATCGCCCTCCACAAGGATGTCGCTCTTCCAAAGTTCTTCCCACGCTGCTACATGACGCTGAAGCAAACGCTCGGTGCGCTCCAACGCAGCATAAATAGTTAGGCGTTCTGCCTCGTTGAGGGGATCATCATAGGTAGCAGAAGAAACAGTTGAACCCACTACGCTGAATTGGTAGGTTTCTCCTTTTTTTAACTGCTTATAAAACTTGGTCAAATGGCGATTGTAATCCCAGTCTTCATGGATAAGTTGTGGCGTTTTGCCCTGTTCTTCCTCAAAAATAAAAGAAACAGAAGCTGCCACTGTCAAACGTCCAGAAGGGCTTTTTGCCACGGAACTCATCAAAGGGATTTTGATGTGCGGGCGGTCAATTTCTGCGTAAATATTGCGTATATCTTGTAAATGGCTAGGTGCTTCGATAACCGCCATCGGAATAATTTCTACCTCTTCTTTTGCCATCACTTCTACTGTAACTAAAGAAGTGTAAGGCAGATGGCGCAGCGACATGACCGTATGCTTTACGGTCGCTTTATTACCTACGTCGAAAGTAGTGACCAATTTAGCTGCTTTCATGTCCAATACTTGCCGATAATTGGTGGTATTTTTTTCATTGACAACAATCCCACCAATTATCATGTCCATATTCACATGATTAAAGGTTTTTAGGATATTGGAAACTCGACCTCTCTGGTAATAATCGTAAGCCCCGTTTAGCACCACATCTTGTATTTGCATTGGTTTTGTTGAAGAAACCAAACCTACCATACCATTGGCTAGGGTAATGCCATAGTAATTGTTGGGGTTGATGTCCTTAGCTTCTATATGCCAAATGGATGGGTTGTCCTCTTGTGCTTTTCCAAAAAATACGGCAAACACAAGGATTAATCCTGTGAAAATGATTTTGTGCATAGTTTTATGTAACTTTAACATACGGTTTAGAAATACGTATAGTGGTTTTAAATGTTTGTATGCTTTTCTATTGATTTTCGGAAAATTATTTTGCTAAACTACAAATAGAAAATCATTTCTTGTACTGATTCACTTTTTTTTTGTTTTAACCTACTTTTTGTAATAACTTATTTCATATGAAGCGAACTGCCGACTTAATTGGAAGACTTTTTTTAGGATTTATTTTTTTATACGAAGCCTACGATGCTACTTTTTATTACAAAGCCAATAAAGAAAAAATGAGTGCCTATGGACTTATCTGGAATCAGGACTGGCTGTTAGTGAGTGCTATTATTTTTCTTATTCTTGGCGGAACGTTGCTCGTCATTGGTTATCGCACGCAATTAGGTTCTTTTTTACTGTTGCTCTATTGGTTGCCTATTACATTTATTGTTCATGCTTTTTGGCGAGAGCCATTTGATTGCCAAGCTGTTTTTCCTTGCTATGAAAGAATAGAAGATTTGCGGCGTTTAGAAGCTACTTTTTTTATGAAGAACATAGCTATTGCCGGAGGTTTGCTCATGGTGTTTGCTAACGGAACAGGCTCGTACAGTATTCGCCGAATTTTTGCTACCGCCAGAGTACCAAATGCCAAAAAGTAAGTTTCAATATTTTTTATGCAATATCAATGGTGCAATACCTCTTTAGCTTTGGCTAACGTTGCTAGAGCAATTACTTTAGCAAGTTGCTCCTCTTTGTTGAGATGAGTATTATCGAGCAAAATAGCATCATCTGCCATGCGCAAAGGGCTGTCCTCTCTTGTGGAATCAATATAATCCCTATGTTTCAGATTTTCAAGGACTTCGCTGTAAGTAATGGCTACGCCCTTCTGCTGGAGTTCTTTGAATCGTCGTCTGGTGCGTTCGGCGATACTGGCGGTTAAGAATATTTTTAATGCTGCATCAGGAAAAACAACTGTTCCAATATCCCGACCATCCAATACAAATCCCTTTGTTTTTGCCATTTGCTGTTGCTGCTGCACCATTTTGCGCCTTACTGCGGGTATGGCAGCTACTTCACTGACTTGACTGGACACTTCTAAACTTCTGATGGCTTCTTCTACATCTTCCCCGTTAAGAAAGGTGGTATTCAAATCATTTAAGTATTCAAAATGGATGTTAATAGCTGCTAATGCTGTTTCGACCGCCTGGCTGTTATTCAAATTGATATGATGGCGAAGAAAGTAAAGCGTCGTCGCACGATACATTGCCCCAGTATCAATGTAGGCATAGCCGAGATGTTGACCTATCGCTTTGGCAAGTGTACTTTTTCCGCAGGCAGAATAGCCATCAATGGCGATAATAATGGAACACACGTAATATGACAATTTTTACTGAATAAAATAATCACCCAAAAGTAGGGATTATTCTTGCAAACGTTCTAAAATTAAGGTCCAAAGATGTTCATAACGTATTACTTCTATTTCTGCTGCTATCCCTCGATAGCTAAAGGCGCTTTCTTCTGTTAACCGATTTTCATATTTTTCAATATTGCTTAGTTCCTCTAATTGAAATTCCGCCTTTTGTAGTTGCTGGAGTAACCTTAAAAAATTGATAACCCTGAAATATTCATCTTTTCTAAGTTGGCGATTAATATAGGGTTTTAAGTTAATAATAAGTTCTCTAGCGACAGATAATTTTCCGGATTCAATGACAAATAGAATTTGGACAATCACATGATGGATGTCGTACATAAATTCTTCTTTCGTAAAGTCAAAGTTTTCACTATTGACCTTCTTAATTTTTAAGGATTTCAGGGTTTGTAAATGTTCTTCTGAATGAGGCATTAAATACTGCACCGCATAATTCAAATAATAGCCAAAAATTTCCCACTTATCTTGAGTATCATTATCTGTTCGTTTAAACTTAGGTAGCGTGGTTACTTGCTTGTAAGTATCTAAGGCATGGGCGTGATCTTGAACCTGCATACTTAATAAAAAGCGGTATTCTTGAAAAGTGTACCACTCTTTACTGCTTGGTGTAAACGCTTCTAGCGATTGGCGACTGATTAACACGCCATTTTTATCCATTAAATGTAAGTAAGCTGCTAATTTTTTTTGGTAGAAATGGTTAATTTTTTCACTTTGATAATAGTCTGGATTTTCCTGCATGTACTGCTCTGCTTCTTGAATCACCTTCAACATTTTTGAATATTCGGCTAGTATCTCATAGCGGTAAGTCCAAACTAAATATTTATTGTATCGCACCACAGGAGAATCGTATTGTAGCGTTAAACTGTCCAAGGCTTGGCAATAAATATCAATGCGCTCTGTAATATCTTCTCTTTTGCTCGGTGGTTTATGATAATTAATAACTACTCGCTGTAAAAATTCCTCAGAGCGAATTTCTGCATCTAACACATTGGCATATTGCTTAATATGCTGGTCATATGCTTCAAAAGCAGTATGATCACCTAAAATAGCGGCTTGTTCTCTCAAAATTCTACAAGAATTGACAATAATATCTGCAAACTTGAATCGAAGCGCCGTAGTAAGTATTTGTTCGGCTAAAGCAGTGGCAGCACTTCGTGCCTGATTAGTAAGCAATATTTTGACCAAAGTCCATTCTTTGTTACAACTAAAATAGGCTTGGTCGTAATTAGATGCTGACGGTCGGTTGACATCCAGAAAAAAAAGAGTGTTTAGCAAACGTTTGCGAAAGCGAGACTTCAATTGGCGATATTTATCATCTTTAGGTGTGGATTGATACAAATAGGCTGCTGCATCGCGGTCATTCCTAAACTTACCCTGAATTAACGCTTCGTAAAAATCATTAAATTTACTATTTTTATTTTGCAAATAGTGTTCATCAAAAATTTCAATTTTTCTAACCTTTTTTTTGGTGATTATTTGAGCAATTTCAATCAGATTTTTCATTCAGCTTTTAAATTTTTACAATTATGGTGTAGATTAATTTATTTTTGGGGTACGAAAAGCAAATTAATGATTTTTTCACAACTCCTTATAAATATAAAATAAATTCTATGTGTCATTTTCTTTTGTTGAAGTAAAAAACTTAAAACAATAAAAATATAGTAGTGTGCTGCTTTTAACAAAAAAAACGACAACTATATTTGAAGTTATTTGCTTTTTATTGAATAATAAAATACTTTTGCAGCCCTATGAAAAAAAGTCAGAATGGGGAATTGTTGAGTTTCATCATTCCAATAGCTGGTTTAAGGCTTGGATCATACAACTACGCATACTCAATAAACCAATCGTTTTTTAGTTACTTTGAAAATTCTATCATTCAAAACGGAAATGTAGAAGTAACGTTGGAATTGGAGAAAAGAGCTAGTTTAATAGAACTTATTTTCAACATTGAAGGAAAAGTGGAGATAGAATGTGATAGGTGTCTTGAATGGATGGAAATAAACGTCAGTAATGAAGAAGCAGTGCTGCTCAAGTATGGCGAAGAGGAAAGTGATGAAGTAGAAGTTATCTACATACTACCTGAAACACAAACATTCAGTGTAGCAAATTTAATTTACGAGTTTATTCATTTAGCAGTCCCTATCTCGAACTCGCATGAAGATGTAGGACAAGATTGCAAGATGGATATAAAACAATTTCTGACAGCAGATAAAAAAGAAGAGGAATCCAAAAACATTTCTGTTTGGGATAGTCTCAAAGATATAAAAATTGAACCTAATTAATTGATTTGATAAAAAGTTGAGCGATGGCACATCCTAAGAGTAGAGTATCAAAACAAAGAAAGCGTAAGCGAAGAACGCATTATAAGGCTGAGATTCCACAAATCGCTACTTGTTCTGTAACGGGAGAAAAGCATTTACTCCACAGAGCTTATTATGATAATGACGACAATCTAAGATACAGAGGTAGAATCTTAGTGAAAGCAGTAGAGGTGGACGAAGAGTAATAATACTTCCTTTGGGTTACGTTAGCTTTTTTGATTTACAACACAAGGTTGCTCCAATTTATGAAGTGGAGCAACCTTGTGTTTCAGTAGAATAACCATACTAAGCATGAAAAGAATCATCAATACACCTAATGCCCCTGCACCCGTAGGTCCATACAATCAATCGGTTGCCTTCAACGGAATGCTTTTTATCTCTGGTCAGATTGCTATCAATCCTGCCACGGGAGATTTAGTGTTGACCGATATTGAGCAGGAGACCCATCAGGTGATGAAAAATATACAAGCCATCCTCACCGCAGCAGGTCTTACCTTTGAGCAAGTAGTCAAATGTAGTGTATTCGTGAAAGATATGAACAACTTTGCACGCATCAACGCTGTTTATGCACAGTATTTTAATGAACACACAGCGCCAGCAAGGGAATTTGTGGAAGTAGCCAATCTGCCTAAGTTTGTCAATGTAGAGATTTCTGTCATTGCAGGAATAGTGCCTGAGCCAATAGCCTAATGTTGTTCAGTATCTATTATTAATCTTTACTGTTAGTTATGCGCATTTCACTCGGTTTTTCTCCTTGTCCTAACGACACATTCATTTTTTATGCTATGTTGCATGGGAAAATTGATACAGAGGGACTAGAATTTGAAGCTATCCTAGCGGATGTCTCCGAGCTTAATCAGCTTGCCATGCGATCCGAGTTGCAAATGACCAAATTGAGTTATCACGCATTTGCCTATTGCTCCAATGATTATGTGCTACTAGATGCAGGAAGTGCGCTGGGTAATAATTGTGGTCCTTTACTTATTGCGAAGCAACCCTTAACAACACAGGAATTGGAGCAAAGCACAATTGCTATTCCTGGTAAATATACCACCGCTAATTTTTTATTCAGTTTAGCCTATCCGACAGTCAAGCAGAAAGAAGCATTACTTTTTTCTGAAATAGAAGGTGCTATCCTCAAAAATGAAGTAAAAGCAGGCGTAATTATTCACGAAAACCGTTTTACTTATCAACATAAAGGGTTGATAAAATTGCTTGATTTAGGAGAATTTTGGGAGACAAATTATCATATGCCTATTCCTTTGGGAGGTATTGCTGTAAAACGCAATTTACCGTTAGCTGTTCAGTTGAAAATCAATCGCATCATGCAAAAAAGTGTAGCTTATGCTTTTGAGCATCCTGATGAAACGATGCCCTATGTAAGCCAGTATGCACAAGAAATGGATAGGAAGGTCATGCAGCAGCATATTGATTTGTATGTTAATAAATGGACGTTGGATTTGGGTCGAGAAGGTAGGCAGGCGATTCAAACGCTCTTTGCCGTTGCTTTAGCACAGCAGATTATCCCTGCTCAAACAAAGGATTTGTTCTTGTAGCAAAAAGTAGGTAGAATTAATGGAAATTGTTATTACAAATTTTAAAGGTATTTTTTCCAACCTTGATGAATAGCTCCACCAATCACGCTTCTAGTTGCGCCAGTAACGGTATGAATGCAATTTGGCACATTTTCTATTCTCATCACGCCCATTAAGGCAACCATAACAGCTTCTTTATTGCTAATCAAGAGTGGGTCGGGAATGACAATTTCCACTTGCGGTAGTTTATTTTGTATCAATTCCATGAGAAATGTGTTGAATGCTCCACCACCAGTAGCTAGAAGGCGTAGTTTAGATACGGCTATTTTTTCTTGGGTTATAATACTTTGAATAGAAATAGAAATTTGCTCAGCAATATGTTCAACGGCGGTGCGTAATCTATCTTGAATGGGCAGTGTACTTTCGTAAAAAAGCTGAACTAAATGTAGTTTTACCCATTCATTATCAAGGGTTTTAGGATAGTTCAAATGAAAATAGTCCAAACCATTCGATTGCTTTAAGAGCATAGGATTCACCTGACCTGTTCGCGCAATATGACCTCCATCATCATAGGCCAAACCCAATGTTGATGCAAGAGCATTCAATATTTGATTAGCACCACTAATGTCAAAAGCGATATTTTTATGGGCATTTTGATAAGTAACATTAGCTATACCACCAAGATTTAAACAAAAGTCGAAATCTGAAAACAAATATTTATCGGCAATAGCCGCAATTGGCGCACCTTGACCATCACTCGCTACATCCAACGCCCTTAAATCACTAATAACAGGTAAACCAGTTACGGCTGCTATGGCTGCTCCGTCTCCAATTTGGGTTGTGAATTTTTGTTCAGGATAATGGAAAATAGTATGACCGTGCGAAGCAATGGCATCCACTGCTAAAGGATGTTGAGTCAAAAAGATATTGACTAAACTCCCAATGTAATGACCGTATTGGGCATGAGCGGCTGCAAGTTCTAGTGCATTTGACTTAGGCAAAGTAGCTAAGTGTTGTTGCCATTCAGTGCTGTAAGAGACTGTTTCAGCAACGACTATATTCCATGTAGTTATTTGGAAATCAGGCTGATGTCTAATCTGAAAATGGCAAACTGCTATATCCAAACCATCTAGTGCACTTCCCGACATTAAGCCGATAACTTGATAGGATTTATCGTTCAATGTTCGACTATTGACCTAGTTTCAAAGTGTATTCGCAAACCGCAGTTATTTCATCTTCGTTCAGTAAACTGCTATACGATACCATGGCTGTGCCTTCTCGACCATTTTTCAATACAGTAACGCGCTCTGCAAGCGTCAATTTAGATTCTGCTAAATTTGCTGCTCCACTAACGCCCATATCACCGTTCACGCCATGACAAGCAATACAATTTTTTTGATATACTGCTTTGCCATCCACACTGGCTACTGCCTTTTTTGTACTGCTGCTTGTGGAACTGGTGCTTTTGCTGTTGTCATTGCCGCACGCAAAAATAATTGCTATGGCAGCTACTAGAACGAGTATTTTATTCATTTTAAAGTTGTGTTTTCTTCTATAAAAAATGTTAAATTGAAACTACGCTCAAAAATAATTTACGATGATAACAAAATCAAGTGGAATGTGTTATCAAATCAGTAATTTATATTAAAAATAAATTAGAGGTTTGACGAAGAAATGGCAATAAATGAAACGAAAGTAATCGTAATGAATCTAAATCTTTCATTGATATTTTTTAGCTAAACTTGCCTTATGTTCAATCATTTCCCTTGACTTTTTTGTTTCTTTGCCATCCGATAGTGGCTGAAATGAAAATAGGGCAAAAAAACTAGCAAGTAAAGGCTAGTAGAAAAGTTGCCGTAACTTTTTTTTATTCCTGAAAATAAAATTTTATTTTTTTCCGTCAAACGACACAAGGAAAACGTGAATGATTTATGATTGAGAAGTTGGAAGTAATCCGAGACCGCTACTTGAATTTGGAAGAGCAATTGTCAGATCCTGAAGTGATTAATGACATGGAGCGCTTCATGAAAGTCAACAAAGAATACAAAAGTTTGGAAGGCTTTGTACAGGTGTACTACACCTATAAAGATGTCTTGGACAATATCGCAACTTCTAAAGAAATGCTGAAGGATGACGATCAAGATATGCGTGCTATGGCACAAGCAGAATTAGAAGACATGGAAGAGCGACAGGAAGAACTGGAACAAAAGATAAAAATTATGCTTATCCCTAAAGACCCAGAGGATGAACGCGATGTGATTTTTGAAATTCGTTCAGGTACTGGAGGAGATGAGGCAAGTATTTTTGCTGGAGATTTGTATAAAATGTACTCTAAATACTTTGAGATGCAGGGGTGGAAAACAGAAATTGTTACCATCAACGAAGGAACAGTAGGGGGGTATAGCAAAATTGTGATTGAAGTAAACGGAACGGATGTTTATGGCAGGTTAAAGTTTGAATCAGGAGCGCATCGAGTGCAACGTGTGCCAAAAACAGAATCGCAGGGTAGGGTACATACTTCAGCAGCCACAGTAGTAGTAATGCCCAAGTTAGAGTTGGAGGATGTTAATATCAATAAAGCGGATTTAAAAGTAGATACTTTCAGAGCAAGCGGTGCTGGTGGGCAGCACGTTAATAAAACGGAATCCGCTATCCGAATTACGCATTTGCCAACGGGCGTGGTCGCGGAAAGCCAAGATGGTCGTTCGCAGCACAAGAATAGGGAAATAGCGATGCAACGGCTTTTCCAAAAAATTCAAGAAGCACAACGCAGTGAATATGAATCGGGTATTGCTTCGGCGCGGAAGTCCTTAGTGGGTACTGGAGACCGCTCAGATAAGATTCGTACTTACAACTATCCTCAAAATCGAGTAACAGACCATCGCATTAATTTGACGTTGTATAGTTTGGATAAAATTGTAGAAGGTGATCTTGAACCCCTCATTGAAGCCTTGCAAGTGCACGAAACTTCTGAAAAATTAAAGGGAGAAGAGGTCGAATAGCCGCTTTTAAGGTTAATTTACATCGATGCAATATTTTTATAAAACATTGTGTTATAGGGCTTGAAATAAGTTTGTACCATAGTCAATAAGTGTATTTCATGGCAATGGAAACATCCATAACTTTAATCAACCAACATCAATATTATGTCGCGCTTTGAACGCATAAATGAATGGACACGCCGCTCTCTTGTCCTAAAGCTTATTGGAGTTGCTATTCTTGTTTTGCTGCTCCTTATTCCTGCCAATATGGTGCAATCCCTAGTGCGCGAGCGGGAATATACTAGCCAAAATGTGATAGACGAGGTAAGTAGTCTTTGGAGTAATCCTCAACGAATTGTTGGTCCTATTTTGAGTGTGCCTTACAAAGAATTTTACAAAAATGACAAAGGAGAAGTATTGAGCAATACTAGATTTGCTTACTTTCTTCCGGAAACACTTAACATTGATGGGAATTTGGCAACTCAAAAACGATATCGCAGTATCTATGAGGTCATTGTATATAGTGCTAACTTGACTGTGGAAGGTACTTTCAATCTGCCTGACCTCAACGAATGGAAAATTGATGACAGTAACATCCTATGGGATGAAATAAAATTTTCGGTTGGGCTTGCAGATATGCGAGGTATTAAAAATATAGTACAACTGACTTGGAACAATCAGAATTTACCCTTTGAATCAGGTTCGGCTTATGAAGCACAAACGACAGATACTAACAATTACACTGATGATTACTCGCTCAAGTCTTCCGATAACAAAGGAGGAATCATTGCTGATATTCCTTTGGATAAAGCTATTGGGGCATACAATTTCAAACTTACTTTGGATTTGAACGGTAGTCGAAATATGTATTTTACTCCAGTTGGGCGAACAACAACAGTTAATCTGACTTCAGATTGGTCAACACCTAGCTTTCAAGGTGAATTCTTGCCCTACGAAAGAACATTCTCTGAAAATGGATTTACAGCAGCATGGCAAGTGTTACACTTAAATCGGAATTATCCGCAGCAGTGGTTGGGCAAAACATACAATTTGGAGAGTGCCAAATTTGGCGTAGATTTACTGATACCAGTAGATTACTACCAAAAAAGTATGCGCTCTGTAAAATATGCTATTCTGTTTATTTCACTCACTTTTTTAGTCTTCTTCTTTGTGGAAGCCCTTAACAACAAGCGCATTCACCCGATTCAATACATTTTAGTAGGTTTGGCATTAGTGTTATTTTTCGCATTGTTGATTGCTTTTTCTGAACACATTGGCTTCAATTGGGCTTACCTCGTTTCCAGTGTTGCTACTACAGGGTTAATTGCCATTTATGTAAGTAGCGTTTTCAAGAATGGAAAACTCACATTAGTTACAGCCGCTATTTTAGCCATATTATATGGATTCATTTATACGTTGCTTCAACTAGAAAGCTATGCTTTGTTGATTGGTACGATTGGACTATTTGTCATCCTAAGCACAATTATGTTCTACACTCGTAGAATTGATTGGTATGGCTTATACGATGACAACAAGGAAGAAGTAATTTGATGGTAGGCTAGGCTTTATGTACTCGAACGAAATCAATTTGCGAATATGAAATAGGTCAAGTCACTAAGAATCAAGTAAATCAATCCTGAAAATCTTACGAATCAGATAAATCTTGGTGTAATTTTACAGTTGCTCATAAAGCCTATTTCTACTCATTTTTCTACTAACTCATGTGCTTGTAAATCTTCTAGTTTTACGAACTGCAAGGCTTTTTTGTGTGTACGCTCAAGTACAACTGGAGGAGCAACACCTTCTTGGAAGGCTTCGCGCCAGCGCAAGGCACACAAACACCATTTGTCGCCGGGTTTCAAGCCAGGAAAGCGATAGTGGGGTTTGGGCGTGATTAAATCATTACCTTTATTCTTAGTGAAGGCTAGAAACTCAGCGGTCATTTCTGCACAGATGACGTGCGTGCCATAGTCGTCTTCACCAGTGTTACATTTGCCATCTCTGTAAAAGCCGGTCATGGGGTCAGTGCAACAAGTTTGCAACGCTCCACCAAGTACATTTTTTGCTGCCTCCATATTAGTTGTTAAAGGTTGAACTGAATACACGTTTAGTAAAAAAATGAAAAATAGTTTAAGCAATTCCATAATTTAGCTATTGGTTGATGTTAGACTAACGTTTACAC
>DAITMC010000037.1:0-21363 GCA_036835365.1 Saprospiraceae bacterium | reverse complement strand
GGGAGAGCTAACGGCACTGTTTGGGCAAGAGAGGCGGACATTAGTGGCACAATTGACGGTGATATTGAAGTGGTGCAATTACTTATCTTGCGTAGGAATTGTGTGATAAGAGGGGTCATTAAAGCAAAAGCGGTTCAAGTAGAAGAAGGCGCAATTTATGAAGGAAAATGCTTAATCGGTTAGAAGATTTCTTTCTTGAAAGCGCAAGAAGGTCTGTTTTTGTGGAAAACTTAAGAGGAATGGGTAAGATAAGAGACCTTGATGAAGAATTTGTTGATTTTAATATTCACGTTTCAACAAAAAATGCTAATATTGCGCTAAAACAAGTATTAAAAATGAAAGTAGCTATCAACCTAATTCTCTTATTAATTACTTTAGGACTAATCTATGTGTTAGTAGATAGTATCCGAGAGCCTATTGCATTTGAAACGGCGAGAAGCAAACGCGAACAAGCCGTTGTTAAACGATTAATTGACATTCGCAAAGCGCAAGAGATGTATCGAGGCATTACTGGTGTGTTTGCTTCTGATTTTGATACTTTAGCGCAGGTATTGACCACTAAAGAGTTTCAAGTTGTTAAAGTTATCGGAGACCCCGATGATCGCAACAATCAGGTCATTAGATTCGATACAATTTATAAGCCTGCCATTGATTCTGTACGCTCCATTGGTTTGGTATTGGACTCACTGAGATTTGTGCCTTTTTCTGGAGGGGAAATCTTCGATATTAAAGCAGATACGCTTACTTATCAGCAGACTTTAGTAAGCGTGGTCGAAGTAGGCACGAAGCGCAAGTCTTACATGGGTAAATATGCTGATGCTAAATACCGAAAGTATGACAACAATTACGACCCTAATAGTGTCATTAAGTTTGGGGATATGAATTCACCAAAAATTGCAGGCAATTGGGAGTCGAACAAGTAGTGCATTAATCCCCGATATCCGAATGTCTCTAATTTACAGATGAAGCAATTAAAGAAACTGCTTTAAAATTAAGCATAGAGATTGATAAATTTAGAAACAACAATTGCAGATGAGGCTTTTGATTCAAAACGTGCTCATCAATACAAACTGTCTATTCTAGTGGGAATAGACAGTTTATGCTATTTGGTACTTAATCAAGAACATAAGTCTTTACTCTTCAAACAGTTCTCGGGTATATCAACACCTGATTTTTCTAGGCTTCAAGGAGAGCAAATCCATGACATTTTCAATATTGATCGGCTATTGAAGCTGTCTTACGGAGAAGTAAAACTTGCTTTTTCTAGCAGAAAACAAGTTTTCGTCCCCAATCGGATATATAATCCAGCGCACAGGGCAACTTACTTGAAACACACTACTACTCCAAGTGCATCCGATCAGGTTTATGCCAATGATATTACGCCGTTGCATGCACAGAATGTTTTTTCAGTAGATCATGCTACGCTGAATTTTCTAGAGCAAATGTATCCCAATGTGCAAACACTGCACATTAGCTCTGCCTTATACATGGGCTTTTTAGAACAAACTGATGACAACGAATCCCGCTTTTTTCTTTGCTTCAGGGACAGCAACTTGTATTTGTTTTTATTTCAAGGGCGAGAGCTTATTTTTTCCAATAACTTTTATTGTGAATTTCCTAATGACTTGGTTTATTATGTAATGTTGATATTCAATCAGTTTAATCTAAATCCTCAGCAACAAATTGTTCTAGTAAGTGGTGATTTTGTAGAAAATGGTGCTTACCATAAGGCGTTGAGTAGCTATATTCAATACATTCATCCTGTGGATAAGCCTAAATTCATTAAATTTACAGAAAGCACCGAAAGTCGTTTGAACAATCATGCGTATTTCGATGTGATGAGTATCTTTATGTACCATTAATAGCATTATCAGCATGAGAATTATTGGAGGTAAATTTAAAGGTAGAAAGTTCTATCCACCCGCAGATAACTGGCCCACTCGCCCAACAACTGATTTTGCAAAGGAAGGATTGTTCAATATTCTTAGCAACCGCATTGATTTTGAAGAAACGGCAATGCTTGATTTGTTTGGCGGAACAGGCAGCCACGGCTATGAGTTTATTTCGAGAGGCTGTCAAGATGTAACTTATGTAGATAAATTTGGCGCTTGTGTTCTTTTCGTAAAAAAAACCTCACAACTCCTGCATATTGAGCAGTTAATCAAAATTTATAAAATGGATGTCTTCAAATTCATCCAAACTAACCAACGCCAGTACGATTATATTTTTGCAGGTCCTCCTTATCCATTACCTACTTTGGAAACCATTCCAGATGAAATTTTTAAATATAAATTGTTACACTCAGATGGTCTTTTTGTGTTAGAACATAATCCCAATCACGATTTTTCTGCTCATCCTTATTTTTCAGAACTGAGAAATTATGGCAAGACCTTGTTCAGTTTCTTTGAAGTGAAAGATTAGAATTTGAAGGTTTCCGCTTGTTGTTGGCTATCAAACATAAAATAAAGTTTCTTCTGATTTGGTCCTTTCACTTGAACAATATTTCTTTGGTCAGCATAAATTTCCATCAATATTTTGTTTGTTACTTTTAGCGATTTAAATGCTTCTACCCCCTCTATCTCCAAATAGCACCAGGCAGCTAAAAAGTCTTCTGAAATTTCCTTGCCTACAAATTTGAATGCCATAGGTTTTTCATCCACTTGGATACGAAATTGCTCCCGCAAGTAACTAATTAAATATTGCTCTCCTGTGGGATGTTCCTTCGAGGTACACAACTGCAAATTGGATGCTGCCCCCTTAGCTTCCAGTGCCAACTCTAGGTCATCTAAGAAAATGTGTATGCTGATTTGCAATGTTTTTGCTTCCGCATTAAATGTTAACGAAGACTTTGACAGGTGAATAGGATGTGCTTCTGATATTGTGAAAAAAATACGAACAAGCAACAAAAAGTATAACATAGCATTAGAATTTTAACTGTTGAATTGAAAATTTCATATCTATAAGTCCTTATTTCATTAAACCCTCAAGTAGCCAGTTGGCTAACGCTTGACGATTATCTTCTAATATGATGCGCTGCTGATCGCGTGAATGAGCAATATTACCTAGCTCAATAAACACTGCTGTTGGCTTGGATTCTCGGAGCGTAAATAAATCTCGGCTAGTTACTGTTCCATGATATTCACCATTTGCACGATGTTTTTTGTATTTACTTTCTATCGTTTTGTGCAGTTGTTCTGCTAGTTTCTTTCCTGCTTTACTACTAGGATGATGATAAAAATACAAATCTACTTGTTGACTTGTGCTGCGAGAATCTACGTGAATCTCAATAACAGTTTGCTGTTTTACGCCACGCAATTCATTTTCTTGAGCCAAATTGTTGATAATCTCTGTTCGCTGTCCTAATCTTGCTTTGTGCCCGCGTTCGATAGCCGCATTGCCCCATACTACCTCATCTGTATCACAATTCAAGTACATCTCTGAGCGAATACCATCGTTCAAGTCTCTGACAATCATGTAAGCTATTGCACCATGTGCAATCAAATTTCGGCAAAGACGAAGCGTTACATCGTAAGCATATTCATCTTCACATAATTGATACCCACTTCTTCGACCAATAGCACCAGGATCAGGCCCGCCATGTCCACTAATCAAATAGAATACTTTTCCTGCTAAAGCATTACTTTCCACTGGAGTGTAGGCATATTTAATACCGAATATCGGAAATGTTCGATTGCCTTTGTTGACTGTCGGTTCTGATTCTGTTTCTGCACTCGTTTTGATAGGTTCAGGTTTCGCCTCCTCTTGAGCAGTCATTTTGGTTACTTCTTTTTGGGTAGTAGGGCTAGTGTCTGTCCCTTTTTCTTCTTTCGATACCTCATCAGAAGTTGTGCGTTTTTGCTCGCCACAATTTAACTCATGATAAGGCACCCAAAGAATTTTGCTGTCTATATAATTTTTTTTGCGCAAATTCTGAGCTAGTATTTGGTCATTGTATTCTTTAATGCGTACTGCTTGATTCCAGTCGGAAATCCCTAAAGTGCTACGAATGCTTTTTCCATCGTATTTGTAAATTAAAATGGGGAGTAAATACTCTTCCCCTTTCGTTAGTTTAGCGTTGCGAGGTAAATTATTCAGTTGATAAAAATGCTCAAAATTGCAAGAAAATTTATCCAACTGGTAGCGCCGCAATAGCGAATATACGCCATCGCCTTCTTGCACTTTCGCTTTGAAATATTTCGCTTCTTCGACGATATTTGTTAGGCTCCATATCACAAGGAGTAGTATGCTTATCCCCTTCATTTTTTATACATTACTGAGTAACCACGGATACTTTATAAATGACTATAATACTTATTACTTTTATAAGGTAATTAATAATCTGTTCGATTATTATCATTGAGGTGCTCATTAAACGCTTTTCAAAAAGCATTATAGTGTTTAATAATTCCTAAATTTGCCTTAAATTTAGGAATTTCATTGAAATTAGCACAACAAATTAGTCTATTACTCTTAAAAGACCTTCGGTTAGAATGGAGACAAAAGTATGCAATTAGTGGCATACTCTTATATGTATTGTCCACCGTTTTTGTTATTTATATCGCTACTGGCGAAACTACACCAGAGGTTTGGAATAGCTTATTTTGGATAGTAAGCCTATTTGCATCTGTCAACGCTATTGTCAAAAGTTTTGTACAAGAAAATAGTGCTAGGGCTTTGTATTACTACGTTTTGTTCAACCCTATTGCCGTTATTTTATCCAAAATAATCTACAATTTTTTGCTACTCTTACTACTTGTTACAGTAGCTTATGGTGCTTTTATTTTTTTTATTGGTAACCCTATTTTTCAATTTGACTTATTTTTTACAGCTATCTTGCTCGGGAGTTTAGGGCTGTCCATCTCCTTAACCTTCATTTCGGCTATTGCTTCCAAAGCCAATAATGCTGCCTCTTTAATGGCAATTCTAGCTTTTCCAGTTATCATTCCTATATTGCTTTCCGTAGTGCAACTGGCTAGTCATGCCTTGCAAGAAGTTACGATGGCGAATACCAATAGCAGCATCGGCAACTTAATTGCCATTGATTTGGTTTTACTTGCCGTAGCAATGCCCTTATTCCCATATCTTTGGCGAGATTGAGGGATTTCACAAGGCTTCTTAAAATAAAAATGAACGTTTAAATGCTTAAACAACAATCGTCAATATGATAAAAAATAGCTACAAATTGATCGGTGTACTTATTTTGATATATAGCTTCATAGTGGGCATGATAGTACCGCTCACACCAGGTATTGTAAAAGTTAGTCCACAAAGAGCCAATACTGGGGAAAAATTAACCTTACAAATAAAAGGGTACAACACTCACTTTAAGCAAGCAAAAAATAGTGTGCGAGCTTGGCTAAAACTGAGTGATGAGTACGCTATTGCTGGCGAAATTATTGAAGTACACAATGATAGAGACCTAGTATTGAGGTTTCAAATTCCTAGATTTTTGCCTATTGCTGACCAAGTTAAAGAAACATCACTCCTCGTGGACAACAGTATTGATGGTTCTTCGGTGTTGCCCAGTGCCATTTTCATCAATCAAGATTCAGTGAATACCACATTAGGAAGTGAACTTTGGAACAAAACGCCTATCGAACATCTGAGTGAACGAACATTCACCACTTTCCCGTTTCGCAATATTTTGCAGGAAACTATTCGCAACACCTATTTTCATGTCTCCTTGTGGTTTGCTATGATGTTTTTATTTATAGCCGCCGTTTGGAATGCCGTCGCTTACCTGCGCAAATCCAATCCTTTTTACGATATACGTTCAGTAGCATTTACAGAAATTGGATTATTTTTTGGGCTTTTGGGTGTCGCCACAGGAGCAATCTGGGCTAAATACACCTGGGGTGCTTATTGGAGTTGGGATGTTAAACAAAATGCGACTGCTATTGCGCTACTTATTTATTGCTCTTATTTTGTACTGCGCAGCTCATTTGACGATAGAGAGCGAAAGGCTAGAATAGCTGCTGTATATAGTATTTTTGCATTTGTAGCCTTGATAGTTTTAATTTATATCATTCCGAGAATGACAGATAGTTTACACCCAGGCAATGGAGGTAATCCAGCATTAGGCGGTGAAGATTTGGATAATACCATGCGCATGGTCTTCTATCCTTCCATTATTGGCTGGACTTTGTTTGGCATTTGGTTAGCTAGTTTAATCACACGTTCAGAAAAACTTAATGAACAATTATTAGAATTAGAATGATTACTCTTTAATCATTTTATTGGATTGAGTTGTTCCTTTTCAAATTAATTTTATTTTACACCAAAACTAAAAAACAAATTATGGCAAGAACACCCTCTAATATGCTAGAATTAGCAACTATTGCACCTGATTTTGCCCTACCCGATACTGTTTCGGGTGAAATTGTTACTTTAGCACAAGTAAAAAAAGAAAAAGGGGTCTTGGTGATGTTCATCTGCAATCATTGCCCTTATGTTATCCATGTAAAAGATGAGATTGTGAAATTAGCGAACGAATACCAAGCGCAAGGTATTGGTTTTGTGGCAATTAGTGCTAATGACATTGTTAACTATCCTGATGACGCACCTGATAAGATGAAAGATTTTGCTGTACAAAATAGCTTTACATTTCCTTATCTTTACGACGAATCGCAGGAAATTGCCAAAGCCTACGATGCCGCTTGCACGCCTGATTTTTATTTATTCGATCGCCATTTAGAATTGGTATATAGAGGTCGTTTGGATGAATCGCGCCCAAACAGTGGTATTCCTGTTACTGGCAAGGATTTGCGAATCGCTTTAGAGGCTTTAATGCAAGGAACAGCGATTCCAGAAGAGCAATATCCAAGCATAGGTTGTAATATTAAGTGGAAGTAAAATAAATGTTAACTAGGGAAGCTGAATTGTTTGCCATCTCCAATTCGTTTTACTATCTTTGGTGTACTTATGCGTTAGGAACAGAATAATCACCATCTTTATGCCATCAATTGTAAAGTTCGTTAAACGATGAATCGAATTATCGGAGCATATATTGGCGAATTAGAAGGTCCGCTCTTCATTGCTATTGGCGGTATGCACGGAAATGAGAAGGCAGGAGTTAAAGCCATAGAAACCTTACTCAAAATGTTGCAGCAAGAAGAGCAAGCTAATCCAGATTTTATTTTCTCTGGTCAATTTGTTGGATTAAGAGGAAATTTACAGGCACTCGCACAAGGCGAACGCTACATTCAGAAAGACCTAAATAGACAGTTTACGCCAGATAACATTAATCGAGTTTATCATACCCCCTATACGGACTTAACATATGAAGATGTTGAGCTAAAACAACTCCTTCATACTATTGAACAACTTATTCAACAGCATCAGCCAAAAAGATTAGTTGTGCTTGATTTACATACGACTTCGTCAAGTGGGGGTATTTTTTCTGTTGTTACAGATGAATTACGCAGTCTTCAAATCGCAGTCCAATTACATGCACCTGTGATTACAGGGATGCTTAATGGATTGAATGGCACAAGTTTACACTATTTTAATAGCCTAGCGTTACCCTTAGAAGTAGCAGCTTTTGCCTTTGAAGCAGGTCAGCATGAAGACCCGCTTTCTGTTGATCGAAGTATTGCTGCTATGGTGAACTGCTTAAAAAGTATAGGTTGTGTGCCTCGTAATGTGGTAGAAAGTAAACATGACGATTTGTTGAAAAACTACGCCCGCAACCTGCCCAAAGTAGTAGAATTTTGTTATGTACACCCTATTTTGCCCGATGACGATTTTCAAATGAAACCCAATTACCATAATTTCCAGCCTGTCCACAAAGGAGAGGTACTAGCAAAAGATAAACACGGCGACATTTTAGCGCAAGAAGATGGTCTTGTTCTAATGCCACTTTACCAAAGTAGAGGTGAAGATGGGTTTTTCATCGTCAAGGAACAAATGTCGGTTACGTTTTAAGTAATTCCAGCAAAAAGAAAGGGATACAACTCTCCTTTGAAGCATGAAAATTTTCTGCCATTTGGGTACGTTCATGCCATAACTTACACTTCTAAAAAACGTACATTAAGCAGCATTCATTCATAAACCATTTTTCATGAAAACAGTATTCTTTTCTATGGCGGCACTTTTTTTTCTTCAAGGATTGAACGCACAAGCCGCTCAAAAATACGTTGGCACTTATCAAAGTGCTCAAGCCGATTTAAAAATAGCCGTATTTAAGACCACAGAAACCTCATTTGAAGTCCACCTCTTAGCGGAAGGTCAGTTTTATAAAGGTACAGCCAGCTCAACATTTGGTATTTTGATGGGGACTTACGATTATCATGGCAATCCAATTGGGTTTTCGATTTCTAAGATTTTAGGGCAATATCTTATTACTTCTGACGGTCTGGACATTGCTTTGGAAAGAACTTCGGAAGTCCCATCTGACTTGAGTAAACTCGCTAAAAAGCCAAATACAACAGGCACTTCACCATCCAATACTACTAATCCAGGCAATGAAACGAGTGTTTCTAAGCAATACAAGCAACGCATTGTGGGCAAGCGGCTACTTTATCTTTACACCGGCAACGGTTATTCTGAGAAATGGCACTATGATCTTTGCTCCAATGGCACTTTTTACTTTTATGCCAATTCTAGTTACCTAAGTGGAGATTTTTCAGGGGTTACTCAAAGTGATGACGCCGGAAACTGGCAGGTATTCACTCGTGGCAATCAAACTATTTTGCGCTTGACCTCACAAAAAAATGCCACTAGCGAATTTAACCTCTCAAATAGAGCTGATGCGGGCGAGCTGAACTTGAACAATAATCGTTATTTCATTACGAAGAATGAAAGTTGCCCCTAGAGTTGATTTAGCTTAATCCTCTAGCTTTCAATTCCATATATTTGTTGATTACATCAAGTGATAATTGTGTAGGATTTGTCAATATAGCTTGGATGCCAAATTGACGAAGTTTCTGAACCATTGCTTTCTTATCTGCCACAAATTGCTGCGCAATCGTTTGATAATAAATATCTTCTACTGTTTTTGTTGGTTGGAGCGCAAAATTTTGTATCTCGGTGTTGTTAAAAAAGACAACAACCAGCAGATGAACACTATTCATTTTTCTCAACACGGGCATCACTCGATTGAGGGCATACATGCTCTCAAAGTTAGTATAAAGCAACAATAAACTTCGATTACTCATTAAACGACGAATAGCTAAATAGAGCAATTCATAATTGGACTCTACGTCTTGCTCTTTTTCTTGATAAAGTGCTTCCAAGATAAGATGTAATTGTTCGGGTCTATTATCTGCTTTCAAAGTAGTACCTATTGTATTAGAAAAGGTCATCAAACCTGCCCTATCATATTTTTTTAAAATAATATTTGACAGGGCTAAAGTGGCATTTATAGCATAATCCATCAAGCTCAACCCCTCAAAAGGCATATACATATTGCGGCTTTTGTCAATAAGACTGTACACCATTTGCGCTCGCTCATCTTCATATTTATTGACCATCAATTCCCCTTTTCTACTGCTGGCTTTCCAATTAATGCTTCTATAATCATCTCCTCTAACATAGTTTTTGATATGGTCGAACTCGTAGCTATGCCCAATGCGGCGCAATTTTTTCATGCCTGCTACGCTCACATTTCTATTAAACGCCTTTAATTCTAACGTCTTCATTTGAATAACGGAAGGATAAACACGCACCATGCTATCGGCTGCTACAGAAATGCGTCTTTCCACAAATCCTAACTGAGCAGATAGGAAAAGATGAATGGCTCCAAAATAATATTCGCCACGCTGAGTCGGTTCGATAGTATAGACTATGGTCTTTTCCTCTCTAGGTAGTAATCGAAATTTTTTTTCAAAATCGCGAACTTGCAACTGTATAGGCAATTCATCTATTAACCTAATTTTCAAGGATAAATTAGTATTGCTTTGTATGTAGATAAAAATATTGTTTGAATCGCCTAAAGAGAGTACTCGAGGCAAATTTCGAGCGGCCAAAACGTTATTTTCTTGTTGGAATAAAGTAAAAATATCTGCCAGTACCAACCCTAGCAGTAGCATTAAAACAGCCAACGCCAGTAAAAATAGAGGAGCAAAAGCAAAACTTAACAAAAAAAGCAGGATTAAACCACTGAAAATATAAAAGAGGCGATTAGTCAAAAAAAGCGACTGAAAAAAGCGTGTTTTGCTCGACATGAATTTTTCAAATTTGTACAAATCTACAAAACATCACGCTTTTACTTGCGAAGAATCATAATTTTATCTACTTTTATTTTTTAAAGTTTTTTTCATTTATATATTGGCACTTCAAATTAATTGTTAGCGCGATGAGGGTACTACTTGTTTTTTTACTATTTGTGCTTTACACCATCTTTGCAAGGTGGTATTTTGTTTGCGAGGTAAAAGGCTTATGCAACAATGAGCAAGGACGACCGACTACTTTGAAATTACTGGATGAAGAAGATAACATCATTTTGCAGGGCTACGAAGAATTTTTCTTTGAACCATCAAAAATTGCCCCAGAATTGACGGAGGACAATAATGCCTTTCTGCAAGCAGTGGCCAAATATTTGAAAGATACACCCGCACAAAATCTTACCATTACAGGCATCTATCGCCCAAGTGAACAAAATATTACCTCAGGGAGATTTGAAAATCTAGGTGTGGCACGCGCTGATCAAGTGCGCTCGTTGCTGATGCGTAATGGTATAGAGGAAAAACGTATCACACTGGATTACACCGCTGCTATTGACGAAAACGTAGTAGAACCTCTACAATTTAGACTGTTTGTTACGCCTGGTGCTTACGATAAACTAGCGTTTACCTTTACCAATATGACTTTCTCCGATGCTAACTTTGAGTATAAATCGGCTGATTTTCGCCCAGGTGCTGAGTTTCTTGCCTACGCCGATTCAGTAGCAACCTATCTTTTGCTTAACCTCGATAAGCGTTTGACCATTATTGGGCATACAGATAGTATCGGCAGCGATGCTTACAATGACCCTTTGGGTTTAGAAAGAGCAGAAAATGCTAGAAAATATTTTTTAGAACAATTGGAAGTAAAAAATCCTATTGCAGTACAAACAATGGGTAAACGTCGTCCAGTAGCTCCCAACTCCAATCGAAAAGGAAAGGACAATCCAGAAGGACGACAAAAAAATAGACGGGTTAATTTTATTATTGAATAATCATTAAAAAACACAGGATAAAGATTTGACTGTGATTAAATCAAGATGAATTATGGAAAATTTTAAGCTAGATAATTTATTCACGGCCTTCACAAGCGATGCAAGTTTGGCTATACTACTCATTATGATTGGTGCATTTTTGCTAGGGTGGTTGGCTGGTTGGCTATCTAGGAGTGGTAAGATAAAATCCTTACAAAAACAGCTAAAAGCTAAAGAGATGACCCTCCAAGAAGAGCAAGCTAAAATGGAGACTTTGCACCAAGAATTAAATAAAAAAGAGGCAGCTTATCAAACACTACTACTGGAACTCGATGAAGCAAAGACAAAGCAGCAGTCGCTAGAAACAGATAGACAACAGTTGCAAGTGGATTTGAATCAAGTGATAGACCAACATAGAAAGCTAAAAACCAGTAATCAAGCCTACGCCGATACCATTGACGACTTGAACAAGCAACTAAAAGAAGTTAACAATCAAGCCATAGCGATGGGGAGTAGTACACAGAAAAATGAAGAATTGATAGAATTGCAGCAACTTTACAATTCAACACGCAATAAAATTGCTAGTTTGGAGCTAAAGTTAGATCGCTTAGAATTGGATAATCAGCGATTACAAAGCACGATAGGAACATTTAGTGCCTCTACAAAAAATAATGATTTAGCAGCTCCAAGTTTGGATGCTCAAAACGTATTGTTGCAACCTAGCACCAAAAATATACTTTCGGAAAGACTTGACGTAACTGCCCCTGTCAACATGAATAAAGATGATTTAACACTCATCAATGGAATTGGTCCATTCATCGAAAAAAAATTGAATGATATTGGTGTTTACACCTATAACCATGTAGCACAATGGACTGCCGAAGATATAGAACGCATTACAACTCAAATTCAGTTTTTCCCAGGCAGAATTGCACAGGACAGATGGGTAGCGCAGGCAGCAACATTGTTACAGAGAAAAAATGAGGAAGGGTTAATTGAACAAAATAGACCTACCAATTTATCAAACGATCCTAGAGATTTGAAAATTATTGAGGGCATAGGTCCAAAGACAGAAGAATTGCTCAAAGAAAATGGTATCACAAATTGGATTGAACTTTCAAAAATAGAGGTAGAGCATCTGCGTGCCATATTGCGCAGCAAAGGTGCACCTTTTAGCATACTCGACCCTACAACTTGGCCCGAACAAGCTCGACTCGCCGCCAATGCCGAGTGGGAACGCTTGAAACAATATCAAGATTATTTAATCGGCGGTAGGGGTTAAAACGTGTTCTGAACTTATCCTTATTGATGCCCTCACTTTTAGAGTGAAGGCATCAATAAGCAACTTAAACAATTGATTTATTGCTTATCCCAAATTTCAATTTCTTCGCCACTTAAAGTCAAGTAGTGAGGCATCAAATCTACACTCATGCAGGAATGAATCGGCAAAATCAATAAGATGTCTCCTACTTTAGTGGATTGCATTAATTCTGAACTGGCTTTAACAATACCATGTTCCTGCGAAAGTGACTTGACATAACTTTCTGTTTCAGGGATGCACCATGAGGCTTTGTCCCAAGCCACTACCCGTCCATAGTATTCAAAACCGTTGGAATGTGTAGTACGATCTTTTGAAAAATGAATACCGCCACCATAAACCACAATTTCTTGACGTTCAGGATGTAAAGCCACTACAGGACAAGCCATTGCTACTGCAATATCGTCTAATTGGCAAGCACCAATACGATATTGAGAAAGATCATAAAAAACGAAATTTCCAGCACGCACCTCATCAAAGGCAGAAAAGTCATTCAATAAACTACAAGAAGGCGTGTCGCCATAGGACAAAATTAAGTCAGGAAAATCTACTAAGAACCGCTGTTTAAGTTGGTGCAATTTTACCACATTTTCCCGATAGATAGGTTCTATTTCTGCCCAGCCTTGTTTCTTGTAAGTATGCCCAGCATGAGCTAAAAATCCTTTAAACTCTATTAAAGGATGCCCTTTCACTTGCGCTAAAAGACTACCAATTTTTGGAATATCTTCAACGGGAATCCCCGTTCTGTTATAGCCAATATCAATTTTCAGGAAAATACCAACAGGAGCATTCAAAGCCTTTTGCAAAAAAGTGATTGTTTCATTTGATTCTACTAACAAATTCAACTGAATTTGCTGCGCTAACTCGTTCACTTGATTAATTTCAAGGATATTCAACGGAAAAGCTACGGTAATATCTTTCCAACCTCCTTTTGCGTAGTAGCTCGCCATACGTAGGGAAGAAACAGCAATACGATCTACGCCAAAAGTGCGATACCACGCTGCGACCCCATTGGACTGAGGCGTTTTTAGATGGGGTCTTAACGTTGCTCCACTTTGCCTGACTTTGTTTGCCATACGTTCTATGTTACGCAAGCAACGCTGCTCATCTAGGAGTAGCGTGGGTACAGTAAGGGTAGAAATAACCATTGTTTATTGTTTTGTTCTGTTAAAAAAATAGCCATATTATAAATATAGATACTTCGTCAAATAATGCTGTACATATTCCTTCACGCCTTCTTCCAAGCTATAAAATGGAACGTCATAGCCTGCTTGCAACAATTTGTCCATAGTCGCTTGCGTAAAATATTGATAGGTATCTCGAATATCAGTGGGCGTGTCCATGAAAGAAATATTGGGGTCAAGCAACATAGCGTTGAAGGTATTCTTCACAAGGTCAAGGAACGGTCTTGCTTTTCCTGTCCCCAAGTTGTATAAACCGCTTTCTACTTGATGAATAGCATTATAGAAAAAATAAGCTACATTTATTACATCTTTCACATAAATAAAATCGCGGCTTTGATAGCCATCAGCTATATCTGCCCTGTGCGAACGAAAGAGTGTCATGCTACCAGTGGCTTCGATTTGGCGAAAAGCATGGAACACAACCGAAGCCATTCTCCCTTTGTGATATTCGTTGGGACCGTAAACATTAAAAAATTTCAATCCCACCCAAAACGGAGGCTGCTCTGTCTGCGCCAACGCCCATTTGTCAAACTCATTTTTAGAAACGCCATAAGGATTAAGGGGTGCAAGTTTAGAAACCATGTTGTGGTCATCCTCATAACCAAATTCGCCTAAACCATAGGTAGCAGCACTGGAAGCATAAACCAAAGGAATATTGTATGCCGAACAAATATGCCAAATAGCTTTGGAATAATTTAGATTAAGCTCATCAAAAATTTGGCTATTTTTTTCGGCAGTATCTGTTCTTGCTCCAAAATGAAAGATAAAATCTACCGTAGTAGCATTTTTATTTAGCCAAGCTAAAAAAATATCCCGATGTATCTTTAAGGCAAAACGTTTGCCATCAAGATTCCTATTTTTCTTGCTGTGGCTAAATTCATCCACCAAAATAAGCCGCTCTTGTCCTTGCTCATTGAGTTTTTGTACTAAACAACTACCGATAAAGCCTGCCGCGCCTGTTACTACAATCATATTATTTTAAATTGACTAAAATTCTACAAACTATAACCTTATGAATATAATGGTTGTTATGAAATACACTATTTTTGCAAAATTCAACAATTACTGAACAATACGTCATTTTAAGAATGAATAAAATAAATTTTTACGACCAATTTGTTAATCGGCATATTGGTCCCGATGAGGCAGAATTGAAGCAAATGCTTGCTGCTATTGGCGTTAACTCTTTAGAGCAACTTATTGATGAAGCAGTACCTTCTGCTATTCGAATGCAGCAGGCATTGAATCTTCCAGACGCAATTTCAGAATATGAATACCTAGAAGAATTAAAGCAGACGGCAGCTAAAAATAAAACAGTCAAGTCCTACATTGGCATGGGGTACTACGGTACGATTACGCCCTCGGTTATTTTGCGCAACATTTTTCATAATCCGGGTTGGTACACACAGTACACTCCGTATCAAGCGGAAATCGCACAAGGGCGTTTGGAAGCCTTGCTCAATTTCCAAACTATGATAAGTGATTTGACGGGACTGCCAATCGCTAATGCTTCCCTTTTAGATGAGGGAACATCAGCGGCCGAGGCTATGGCAATGTTTTATGCGCAAAGAAATAAGCGTGCTAAATCAAACCCAGATAATGAATTCTTTATCTCCGACCAAGTATTTCCACAAACGATTGACGTTATCAAAACCAGAGCATTACCGCTAGGTATCGAAGTCGTGGTAGGTAATTGGCGAGATTATGCTATCCATGAAAAAACATTTGGCGTTATGCTCCAATACCCTAACAAAGATGGAGCTATTGAAGATGTTCGCCCATTTGTAGAAAAAGCAAAAGCCAATGGTGTTTACGTGACAGTAGCCGCTGATTTACTAAGTTTAGCCTTATTAACACCGCCTGGCGAGTGGGGTGCAGATGCTGTCATTGGCAATAGCCAACGTTTTGGTGTGCCTATGGGTTATGGGGGTCCTCATGCCGCATTTTTTGCTACCAAAGATGAATTTAAGCGCATTATTCCAGGCAGAATTATTGGAGTTTCTGTGGATATGCAGGGTAATCGTGCCTTGCGCATGGCATTACAGACGCGTGAACAGCACATCCGAAGGGAAAAAGCCACTTCCAATATTTGTACCGCTCAAGCCCTTTTGGCAGTCATGGCGAGTATGTACGCTGTTTGGCATGGACCTAAAGGTATTAAAGCAATTGCTGAGCGTGTTCATCAAAATACAAGAACACTCGAAGGTGCTTTAATTGCATTAGGATACAAACAAACAAACGATGCTTACTTCGATACATTGAGCATTAGAACCAATAGTGTTACCCAAGAAAGTATTAAAGAACAAGCATTAGCAAACGGCGTTAATTTTCACTACACAGAAGATACCGTACAAGTAACACTAGATGAAGCCGTTACGAATGACGATTTAGAGCGTTTAATCGCAATTTTCGCCAATGCACTTGGTCAAAATATAGCAATAGTAAAAGAAAATATTTCTATTCCTCAGTATCGCATTCCAGAAGCGTTGACGCGTGAATCAGCTTATTTGATACACCCTATCTTTAATACGCATCACACAGAATCCAAAATGATGCGCTATATCAAACGACTGGAAAACAAAGATTTATCGCTAGTACATTCTATGATTCCATTAGGTTCTTGCACCATGAAGTTGAATGCAGCTACGCAGTTAATTCCTGTAACTTGGGATGCCTTCTCTAGTGTACATCCATTTGCGCCGGCAGATCAAGTGCAAGGCTATCGCCAAATATTAGATGAACTTTCGCACTATTTGTGTGAAATCACTGGGCTTTCGGCTTGTTCTTTACAGCCCAATTCAGGTGCGCAAGGCGAATATGCAGGCTTAGTAGTGATTCGTGCTTACCATGAATCGAGAGGAGAATGGCATAGAGATATAGCACTCATCCCTGAATCGGCTCATGGTACAAACCCAGCAAGCGCTGTCATGGCGGGCATGAAAGTGATTCCGATTCAATGCGATGAACGTGGCGATATTGACATTCAAGACCTTAGTAACAAAGCTGCCAAATACGCTGACCGACTTTCAGCTTTGATGATTACTTATCCCTCTACGCACGGTGTTTTTGAGACAGGAATTAAGGATATTTGTCAAATCATTCACCATTGTGGCGGTATGGTTTATATGGATGGTGCTAATATGAATGCTCAAGTAGGGTTGACTAGTCCAGGCATTATTGGTGCAGATGTTTGTCATTTGAATTTACATAAAACATTTAGTATTCCTCATGGTGGCGGTGGTCCTGGAGTGGGACCAATTTGCTGCAACGACAAACTTGCACCATTTTTACCTAAGCACGTTTTTGTGCCGACGGGAGGGGAGCAAGGGGTTCATGCTGTTTCAGCAGCACCATTTGGTAGTGCTAGCATTTGCTTAATTTCTTATGCTTATATCAAAATGCTAGGAAAAAAAGGGGTTACCGATGCTACAAAATATGCTATCTTAAATGCTAACTACATTCGAGTAAGGCTGCAAGAATACTACAATGTCTTGTTCATAGGTGAAAAAGGACACTCCGCTCATGAGTTGATTCTTGATTTAAGACCGTTTAAATCCATTGCCAGTGCAGAAGATGTAGCTAAACGATTGATTGACTATGGCTTCCATGCACCGACTCTGAGTTGGCCCGTTGCAGGAACCATTATGATTGAACCAACAGAGAGCGAAAGTAAAGACGAACTCGATCGTTTTTGTGATGCCATGATTAGTATTCGCCATGAGTTGGATGAAATCGCAAGTGGTGCAGCCGATGCAGAAAATAATGTTTTGCACAACGCACCACATACATTAGCGGTAGTCGCTTCAGATAACTGGAACTTGCCCTACTCCAGAGAAAAAGCTGCTTATCCGCTACCTTATTTGCGAGATGGTTACAAATTCTGGGCATCTATTAGTAGAGTCAATAATGCTTATGGCGACCGTAACTTAGTATGTACCTGTCCGCCAATGGAAGCCTATTCAGAGGCGTAAACTGAATTAGATACTTTGAGATGATGTAAAATTATCTCAAGGTATCTAACAAATAGGGATGATTGCTAAGCGTATTCTATAATTTTGTAGGTCATTAGACCAATTATTTCTTTGGTTAAGAACCATCAAACGGGGCTAGTAAATTATCGCCTCAATATCAGCCATTTGATTTAGTATTCTAGCGGATTTTAATAATAAAATATAGAACACTAACCACTAGCTTACCTTACCATTGCTTCTTCTTCTGCCCAACTCATGTTCGGATATTTTACTTTTAAGTCAGCAATAGCGGTTAACTGCTTTTGTTGAAAAGCCTGATAAGCAGCCGACTGTGGATGTAGCGAGCGATGGGCAAGTGCTTTTCTTATCTTTTCGATTTGTTGATTAAGGGTTTGTGTTGCTGCATCAAAAAAAGCAGTTTGAAATCGCTGCCAAATATATTCCACTGCCATATCGGAAGGATGAACCAAATCGTTGGCATAGAAACGATAATCACGTAGATCATCCATTAGGTATTCGTAAGCAGGAAAGTAATGCACAAAGTCAAAATGCTGGCACAGGGCTTCAGTGGCCAGTAACAAGGTAGCTTTACTCCGTTGGTTTTCAACAATGCCATCCTTAGTGTGTCGAATGGGACTGACAGAAAGTATGATTGCTATATCTGGATTGCTCCTTTTAAGTATTTGAAAAATAGGTATATATAAGTGTAGCATCTCTTCTACGGTAAGGCGTTTTTTGAAGAAGTTATGAGCAGGGAGTTTATGGCAGTTGGCAACGATAATATTTCTCGCTAAATGATGATAGGCGTACGCCGTACCAAAAGTAAGGATTAAGCGATTTGTTTTTGCTAGAAATGCTTGAGCTGCTACTGCTGCCCGCTGTATATTGTCTAGCACCTGCTGCTTATCTATACCCGAAAACGCGCTATGATGCCAATAGCTGTGCCACAAACCCTGATGTTGAAATAGGTCATCTTCAGAAAAGGTATAATTTTCTAGTACCTGTTGAAGGCTTTGATGAATCGAAGCAGGATTAAACACAATGCCGCAAGGCTGCATCAATATGTTGAACTTGAGCTGCTCCAAGCGATTGCCCATATGCGATGCAAAGCAAGAACCAATTGCCATTACTTGATGCTCGTGCTGAATGCCAAATGGAAAACTTGGCGCAGGTAGTTCTGTCCTTAGTATTAGCATCTTATAGCTTAAGCATTTTTATTTCTATACAACTCTTCTTCGAGTTCACTGATGGATTTTTGATACGCCTCCTGCTGTGCGAGTAACGTTTCGTACATTTCTTTGTAATCTTGTTGGTTTAGCTCGCTTTCTTTTTGCACGACATCTATTTTCTTTTTTTGCAGTAGTTCTATGAGTTGCGTATTCGCTTCTTCGTACAGACTGAGCAGTTCCTCCACTTCTGCTTCTAATTTAGCGTTAGCATTTACTTGTGCATTAAAGGCTTGTTGTGCCGAGTTCAACTCCTCAGAGAGTCGAATGCGCGCTTGTTCTTTTTGTTGATTGCTCGTAACTAAGTTTTGCTGCGTTTGTTTCAATCCTTGTAGTTGATCAATAGCATCATTGTATTGAATCATAGTGGCTTCGTACTGATTCGACCATTTTTGCTCTAATTGGGCTTTGGCTTCTTCCCAGTTGGTTGCAGCCGCATTCAATTCCGATAGTGCTTTTTCTAGTTCATCAATATGCTGTTGGCTAGCTTCAAATTGCTTTAGTAAACTTTGATGAGTTGCTGTTAAATTTATATTTTCCGATTGGAGTTGCGTTCGCATGGCTTCCAATTGATCAATATGCTGGTGGCTGGCTTCAAACTGCCGTTCCAAAAGCCGTAGAGCAGTTTCTACTCTATTTATGTTTTCTGCATTATTTTGATTTTCAACGATTTGAACATCCAATTTAGCGGTTAAATCTTCAACAAGTTGCTCTTTTTTCAATAACTGTTCAGCAAACGTACCTATTTGTATTTCTAATCCCTCTATTAGGGTTACTTTTTCGGATACCTCATTTTTTAATGCCGCTATTTGGGCTAAATGCTCTTTTTCAAGTGCGATATGTTGGGCTATCGCCCCAACCTGATTGACTTCTAGCCCTTTTATTTTTTCTTTAGCGTTAATGAACTGTGCGACCACATTTTTGTATCGCTCTTCCCAATTTTCTTGAGGCGCTAGTGCTGCCAAAGTCATTTGTTGCTCATCGGCTGTTTTAGCGGTTTCATTCAGTTGATTTTGCAATTGAATCGCCTCCGATTTTATTGTTTGATAGTGTTGCTGCAATTCTTCATATTTAGCCTGCCAATCACTACTAGTACTCTCTTTTTCTTGCCATATCTTCAACCTTTCTTGCTCTAAGAAACGACATTGTGTCTGCACTACCCCTAAATCTTCTAAGGCTTTTTGATATTTATTTTCCAAAATAGCCACATCTGGGTTGATGGTTGATGATAAATTTAGTTGCTGTTGTAACTCTTGCAGTTGAATCTGTAAACCTTGATATTTCTGCACCCACCGTTCAGTTTCCTCTGATTTTTCTTTCGTTAGGTCTTCTATTTTTTGCACTAACTGCTGCTTTTCAAGCAAATAGTACTCCAATTCCTGAAGTTCATCTTTTTCTAATTCGAGCGTTATCATGCCTTCCTTCGTTGAAGTTGTACCATCAGAGTTCGCCGTAGCTTCTATTCCGTGTGTTTCTTCCTCCGCTTCTTCTTCTTCATGTAAGACATTTTCAGCTAACGCTTCTACCACTGTTGGTGTTTGCCCTGCAACGTCATCTTCATATTCAAGGTGGGTTTCGCTAAGCTCTTCTTCCTCTGCCTCCATGCTATGCATAGAGGATTTAATGTCTTCAATTTCGCGTTCTTTATTGCCTAATTGCTCCTTGACCGATTTGTATTGACGTTCAATAAGAATAAAATTGTCGCGCCATTCGGTTACTTCACCTGTAAGTTGATATTCCCTTGTCCTGAAAACAGCCATTTTTTCTTGTAATTCTCTGAGGCGTTTATTTAGATGTTCTTTTTCACCTTTTGTCAATTCTAATAAATTGGCTTGCGATTGAAACTCGTCCGTAAAGCTTTGGAGGCGCAATTGCTGCCAAGCCCAAACGATAAAGCCTCCCAATAACGCCCCGCCTATACCTGAAAGAATTGGAAAAAGCGTGCAACTGTTTATTAAGGTTTCCATATAGAGAATATTCGTTTTTTTTGAATAAGTGTACTGGAGCAACAAAAGTATTAAAATGAAAATACAACCCCGCCAATAATGATTGCATCAAACACCTCTGATGCAGGAAATATGGAGCTGGAAATCAATACATTTTTATCTGAAGCACCAAAATCTAGTAAAATATTTTTTACAGCATTTGCCCTTGCCAATCCTAAATCATTGAAAGACGAATCATTAGCTTCTTGTGAAGCATAATAACCGACCAAAGACAATACCTTTTTAGGATTATTTTTCAAGTAAGTTGCCAAGCGTTGCAAACCTTCTTTTACTTCATCAGAGTAAGTGGGAAACAAATCAGAAAATGCAAATCGCATATTGTCGTTCAATGCCAATATGAAATCGCTACCATCTTCAATACGCAAGGGATAGTCTCGAAAAGAAAATGCTATTGCGTCCATAGTGTGTCCGTTTACCTTTCTTAGTGAATCCTCTAAAGTTGCTGTTGTAGCTACTTGATAGCTGACTGCGCCAAGTTCAATCAGCTCTTCCCGCAAAAAGTAAGCCCTTATTTTACCCAAATT
>DAITMC010000036.1:17002-21439 GCA_036835365.1 Saprospiraceae bacterium | reverse complement strand
GGCTCTGCCAAACCTATCGCTATCGAAACCAATGCGATGGGCTTTCAGGTATATCCCAATCCAGTATATGGAAAAATAACAATCCTTTTCAACTTGATGGAAGAGGAGAAGGTAAGTTTATCACTCCTCAATCCTATTGGACAAACAGTGAAGGTTTTGCTGCAACAAGAACCTATGAAAGCCGACGCTTATCAATGGAAAACAAATATTGATGACGTTCCACAAGGGGCTTATTATATGAAGTTGAGCACCAGCAAAATGGCTTTGACCGTTCCGTTAATCATACTTTCGGAAGGGTATTAGTGGATACTTACGAGCGGGTGTATTAACACCATACACCAATTAGCCGCCAAAATAACGGGGAAAGTAAATGAAATCGCTCTAATCACTATTCAAAAAAATGGTGGAGCTAAGGGGAGTCGAACCCCTGACCTTTTGACTGCCAGTCAAACACTCTAGCCAACTGAGCTATAGCCCCATCTTTTTTATCTTACCTTGAATCCATTAATCCAATCTGTTGTTGGTGCAACAAAGGTCAATGTTCCATTTTCATCTTCTGCCATCAGAATCATGCCTTGCGATTCAATACCGCGCAGTGCTTTGGGTGCGAGGTTAGCTACTACGACGACCTGTTGCCCAACAATGTCTTCTGGTTTGAAGTACGATGCGATACCGGAAACAATGGTACGCTTTTCAAACCCCAAATCTACACTAAGTTGTAATAATTTATTCGCTTTTTTTACTTTTTCTGCTTGAATAATTGTGCCAATGCGCAAATCTAACTTAGCAAAGTCATCAAATTGAATATTCTCCGCCAGTTCTGGATAGGTAATGCCAGCATTCGTTTTCTTGGTATCTTCCAATTTTTGAATTTGTGTTGCAATTACTTCATCAGCAATACGCTCGAATAGGTAATTCGGTTCGCCCATTTGATGTCCAGCCTTTATCAAAGGCTTTCCTTTGGCGAGTGCAGTCATCATATTTTTCAATTCGCCTTTTTCTGCTATTGCTTCTAGTTGCAGCATTTTTCTTAATTTATCGGAAGTAAAAGGCATAAACGGACGACAAGCCACACTTAAAACGGCTACAATTTGCACACTCAAATAAAGCACAATCTTTACTTGTTCGGGGTCAGTTTTTACAGTTTTCCAAGGTTCATTGAACTGTAAGAGTTGATTGCCCAAAGAAGAAATTTCCATGACTTCATTCAAGGCACTTCGGAAATCATAGCGTCGAACCGCTTGGTCGAGCTGCACCAATCGCGCGTGAAGGAGTTTTATTTCTGTTTCAAAAGTGCTATTCACACTGGAATTAGTGCTACTTTTTATGCCTAAAGCAGTATTAATTTTCGGTAACTTACCTTCATAATATTTATTGGTCAGCACCAAGACTCTATTCACAAAATTAGCTAAATTGTTCACTAATTCATTGTTATTCGTTTCCTGATAACCTTTCCAAGTAAACTCACTATCTCGCTGTTCAGGCATATTTTTAATCATGTTGTAGCGCAATTCATCTTGTTTGCCTTCAAACGTTTGGAGATATTCATGCACCCAAACTGCCCAGTTGCGCGAAGTAGAAAGTTTATCGCCTTCCAAATTCATAAATTGATTGGCAGGCACGTTGTGGGGCAAAATATATTGCCCAGTTGCTTTGAGAATGGCTGGAAAAATCAAGCAATGAAACACAATATTATCTTTGCCAATAAAATGAATTAATGCGGTGTCTTTATCTTTCCAGTAAAGTTCCCAATCCTTGCCATTGTCCAACGCCCATTGTTTGGTAGAAGAAATGTAACCAATGGGTGCATCCATCCAGACATACAATTTTTTTCCTTCCGAACCTTCGATTTCAGGTGGCACATCCACCCCCCATTCCAAATCGCGTGTCATAGCTCTTGGCTGCAAACCATTTTCCAACCAAGACTTACATTGCCCTAGCACATGATTTTTCCACGTTTGCGGATCGTGTTGTTGTTTACTGTCCAAATAGCCGGTTTCAATCCATACTTTGAGCCAATTTTCGTATTTATCCAAAGGTAAATACCAATGGGTGGTTTTTTTCAACACAGGCTGTTCTCCAGAAAGGGTTGATTTGGGATGAATTAAATCCGTTGGATTAAGCGACGAGCCACATTTTTCGCATTGATCGCCATAGGCTGCATGATAACTACAGACTGGACAAGTGCCTGTAATGTAGCGGTCTGCTAGAAATTGTTTTGCTACTTCATCGTAGTATTGTTCGGTGCTTTGCGCTACAAATTCTCCTTTTTGATACAAAATGCGAAAAAAATCCTGTGAGGTTTCGTGGTGAATAGGTTCAGAGGTACGATGGTATTTATCAAAAGAAATACCCATTTGTTGGAAAGTAGCTTCAAAAAGGGCATGATATTTATCAATAATTTCTTTTGGCGTGATGCCTTCTTTTTTTGCCCGAATAGTAATAGCCGCACCGTGTTCATCAGAACCACCAATATAGACAACATCCTCACCCATCAGTCGCATATGACGCACAAAAATATCAGCAGGCAAATAAGCACCTGCTAAGTGCCCAATATGTAAAGGTCCGTTGGCGTAAGGCAACGCCGAAGTAACTAAATAGCGTTTGGGTTTTTTCATTTTAAAATGTACTCATTTTTTCAAAGCAGCGAAGATATAACGGTTTAGGCAATAATATCGTTCCAACATGAAAATAGTTTGTCGCTGATGAATAGGACAAAAATGAACCCTAATACAAAGTAATTCTGCATGAACAAGGAACAATTTAAAATATATCTACCGTTTCGGGAAATAAATCTGCTTTAGCTTTGTCTAATCAGTAAGATAGAAATTTTAGTACCATTGATAGAGCCACAGTTAATTGAAAAAGCCAAAAAAGGAGATCATCAGGCATTTCGCATCCTTGTGGAGCGAGAAATGGCGCAGGTACGCACTACAGTAGTGGGCATGTTAGGGGATGTAGCAGAAACCGCTGACATTGTGCAAGAAGTGTTTATCCGGTTTTATAAATCTTTGGCTGCCTATCGAGGTGAATCTAACGTAAGTACCTATTTGGTTAGAATAGCGATTAATCTGTCTATCAATGAGTTAAAAAAAAGAAAACAGCATCAGCAACGTTGGATGCCTATGGAAAATCATCAGGCGCAAATAATACAATTAGAAGATAGTGCTACGCATCCGAGGCATCAAGAAAATCAAGAATTGGTGCGCTGGGCATTGCAGCAACTACCCCCCGATTTTAGAGCAGTAATTGTGCTGCGGTTGATAGATGGTTATTCGGTGGAAGAAACGGCTACCATTTTGCAACTGCCACCCGGTACAGTGGCTTCGCGTCTGGCAAGGGCACAAGTGAAACTTAGAGAAATTTTAAAAACTTTAGCCTTAGAAAATTATTGAAACATGAGTGTCAACGATAACGCAAGTAGTATGAATGAGAAAATGAAAGAACTTTTAGTCTATGCTTTGGATAATCCTGTTGACGAGGTGCAGCAGGCAATATTAGAGGAAGCACTAGCGCAGTCGCCTGATTTGCGTTTGGAAAAAGAGCAATTGTTACAAATGCGAACCCTAATACAGCATTTGCAACTGCCTAGTGATGAACGCTTAGTAAATGCTGTAATGGATAGCCTTGAGCATAAACAAAGGACTAAAAATTCGCTTTCTTTAATCATTCATTTATTTCCCAGCGTAGCTGCGGCTTGTATAGGATTTATTTTATTGGCTTGCGCCACCATTTATCTTATAGAGGCTGATTGGATACCTGAAGTAGTGGCAGGCACTTCAGATTTGACGATAGAAGAAGCCTATACCTTAATCAATTAGCACAGAATATGGAGCAATTAAAAATCGTACTAGCCATGATAGGTTTAGTCGCTATTGGATTTGTGGGAGGAATTGTTTTTCATCGGATGATGACCACAAAAAAAATAGCAGAAGCTAGGCAAATCACACGAGAAGAAGGCTTTGTTCACCATCTAATGCAACAAATTGAGGCAGATGAATCACAGCAACAGCAAATTGAGCCTATTCTAAGAAAATACGGCAGACAGATGCACCGCATTCATGTAGAAGGAATAGAGAAAAGAATTGCTTTAGTGGATACGATGTTGCTAGAAATACAACCTTTACTCACCTTTGAGCAGCAGCAGCTAATTCAAAAACGAGTACAGCGTTTTCGCAATCGCCCGAAGCATAAAGTGCTTCGAGAACGTCAATTATTTAGAGAAAATAAAAAAAGTGTTAAAGATTCCTTAACAAGGGAAAGAATGTTGGACTAGCTAGGTCTAATTGATGAATCGAAAATCGTAGGAGCAATCCACAAATCAAATTTTAATTTCTAAATCAACAATCAAACTATGAAAATGATCAGATTCGGTCTAATGGCTGTCCTATTTTTGGCAGCAACGCAATTATTAGTAGCTCAACCACGCGGACCTAG
>DAITMC010000036.1:0-16902 GCA_036835365.1 Saprospiraceae bacterium | reverse complement strand
TCGCCATTCGCATGGTGCAAGAGGTGAACATCATAAAGGATTCTTAGGAGCAGCTCATTTTTTGCTACTTGACCCTAACAGCAATAAGCCTCAAGTGACCAGTAGTAACAAAACTTTGAACACCATTACCAGTTTTCCGAATCCTGCGGCTAACATCACAACGGTAAAGTACGAAGTGAAACAAACAGGTCGCATTCGCATTGATATTCAGGATGAAAGAGGCAATGTCGTAAAAACGTTGGTGGACGAAACATTAGCGGAAGGCACTTACACCATGGATGTAAATGTGGATAATTTCAGAAACAGCACTTATTATCTTGTGCTAACAGATAGCAAAGGAAAGGTAGCACAGAAGGTAGTCATCGCCCAGCAGTAATAGAAGAAACAAGTGGAAAAATGAAAACCCCATTCCGATTACTCGGATGGGGTTGTTCTATTGCCAATTACTGTTTACTTTTTCTTTTTACTAGATGGCATCGCTGCTGCTTCTTGAGCCATCAGTTGCTCTTTTACTTGCTCAGTCAAACTGCCTAAACCACCAGTTACAGAGGACAACGCCGTTTTAACGCCATTGATAACTTCCCCGATGCTGCCGAATGAAGAAGTCATAGAGGTTACTTGTGCTAAAATGCCATCTGCTTTCAAGCCAGCGATGTCAAAACCTGCAAACTCTTCCAATTTTGCTTTTACATCAGTTAAAGCCGTTTTTTGACCCACCAATGTTGAACCAAAACCTTGAAGGCTGTTCATTAATGTTTCACTAGGATTAGTCAAACCCTGTACTTGTGCTAATAAGCCGTTGTAAGTGCTTTCAACACCACTAAACTCATCATCAACGCTGCTTACAATTGATTTCAAAGAATCTGCTTGACCTAATGCTTTTTCAAAGGCTGCCGTTGCAGCTACTGTTGGGTCTTCACAGCTAGTGAAATAAACTGCTGTGGACAATAACATACCGAATAAGAACAATGCTTGCTTTTTCATGTCGAAGAAGTGATTTAATAATTTAAAAATGTTAATAATTTTAACTAATCTAGCGCAAATTTTAGCTTTTTTTTAACATCTTCCAAATTATTTTTTTGTAAATAGAATTTTGACATGAAACAAATATCTGTCGCTTCAAATGGAGATATTAATTGTTTTCATTTGGCTTTTGGTTGTTCTCTTAGTATGTTTTATGCAGCTAAGATAAGTTGCGTAATGATAATTAGACCACTTGTTGAGTGAATGGTCAATTTGAGTGAGTAATTGACTAATCCAATAGATGGATTTACAAAAATGTACTAAAACGTAAATTTTGTAACAGTTAATTTGATTCTTTTAATTGACGGTTTGGCACATCATTCAGCGACCTGTAAAACTTCTTAGCGGAGATATTAAAGTTTTTATGTATTTTTGAAGTAGTTTAAGATATGAACTTAACTATTTGGGCTATAAGTAAGACAGATTAATACTTTTGTGAAATAGTCAAAGTTCCTAATACTATATGTTCTCATAACACCGATTTTTGTACAACTTAATACTTATGAACAGGAATTTTTTTGCATTATTTTTAATCTTAACTTTTGTACTGATGGCAAGTTCCAATCCTGTTTCCCATCAGTCAGAAACTCGAATTACAAAGGCTATCGAAGCTAAACAATGGATTGATTCTATTTACAATGCTATGTCTTATGACGAAAGGCTAGGACAACTCTTTATGCTTCGCGCTCACTCTGACAAAGGACCTGAGCATGTAGCCGCCGTTGAGCAACTTATCAAAAAATATCAAGTCGGTAGTTTGTGCTTTTTTCAAGGCACGCCCGAGCGACAGGTGCAACTCATTAACCGATATCAAAGTTTGAATAATCACGTTCCGCTGTTAATTGCTATCGATGGCGAGTGGGGGCTAGGTATGCGCATGAAAGCCACTACGATTAGTTTTCCTAAACAACTTACGCTAGGGGCTATTCAGGACAATCGCATGATTTATGAAATGGGACGCGAAATCGCCGACCAAATGAAGCAAGCAGGTGTGCATATTAATTTTGCACCGGTGGCAGACATTAATAACAATCCAGCGAATCCTGTTATCAATACGCGTTCTTTTGGAGAGGATCGTTACAACGTGGCCGTCAAAAGCTATATGTACGCCAAAGGGATGCAAGACTATGACGTAATGGCTTGCGCCAAGCATTTTCCTGGTCATGGCGATACTGATGTAGATTCTCATTTGGACTTGCCGATAATAAAACACAGTTTACAGCGCTTGGATAGCATCGAATTATATCCTTTCAAAATATTATCAGAGCAAAAAGTAGGCAGTATGATGGTGGCGCATTTGAGTGTACCTGCATTAGAAAATCGTCCTAACCGCCCGACTTCTCTTTCTAGCAATACGATTATTAATTTGCTACGCACGGAATTGGACTACGACGGATTGGTATTTACGGATGCTTTGGAAATGAAAGGAGTAACCAAATTTTTTAAACCAGGAGAAGTAGAAGCAGAGGCGTTAATGGCAGGTAATGATATTTTAGTGTTGCCTGAAGATATGGCAGCGGCAGTGCAACAAATTAAACAATACATTAAAGAGGGAAAAATACCGATGGAGCAAGTGGAAGCCAGTGTGAAGCGTGTGCTAAGAGCAAAGTATCAACTAGGTTTAACGCAATTTAAACTGCTAGAGGACAAAAACTTGCAGAATTCCCTCAACAATTCTCGTGCTTTAGCCTTGAAGCAACAACTCTACGAACACGCATTAACCTTAGTGCGCAATACAGACGATTTACTCCCTTTCAAAAAAATAGATTCTCTTCAATTGGCTTCTCTAGCATTAGGGACTCAACAAAAAACCCCTTTCCAAAATCGCTTGAATGACTACATGGAGATGTTGCATCTTCAAACAGACAACAACATCACGGAGGCGGATAGCCGTGCTATTTTGCAGCAACTAGAAAAGAAAGACGTTATTATTGTAAGTTTGCATGAACTGAGCAGTTTCGCCAATAAGAATTTTGGTATTACTCCGTCGGAACTTAATTTTATCAAGCAATTAGCCGCCAGAAAAAAAGTTATTCTCGTTAACTTTGGTAGCCCCTATGCTTTAAAGTTTTTTGATGACATCCCTTGGCTGCTCAATGCTTACGAAGAAGACCCAATGGCACAAGATGTGGCGGCACAAGCACTTTTTGGTGCAATTGCTATGCGTGGAAGATTACCCATCACCGCTTCTCCAAAAGCTAGATTTAATGCGGGCATTACAACGAATCCAGCTTATCGCATGGGTTACACACTACCTGAAAGTGTAGGGCTGAACTCCGATACCCTGAATCGAATTGATTTGCTCATGCAAGAAGCGATTGAGAAAGGTGCCACACCTGGAGGTGTTGTGCTGGTAGCGAAAGACGGTAAAATTGTGTTTCAAAAGGCGTATGGTCATCATACAACAAGTAATGCACAAGCGGTGCAACCCAATGATATTTACGATTTGGCTTCCATTACTAAAATTGCGGCTGCCACTATTGCCGTCATGAAATTGCAAGAGGAGAGTAAGATTAGTATTTATCAGCCACTTGTGCAATATTTGCCCAAGGTTGCGAATACCAATAAAGCAGATTTGACGCTCTTTGACATTATGGCGCACCGAGCAGGCTTGAAATCATGGATTCCTTTTTACGAACAAACACTATTGGAAGTAGCAAAAAGTGGGACACCTACCTCGTCCGCTTTTTATCGTCGCCGACCAGAGGGAGGGTATCAAGCTAAGGTAACCGACCAAATGTACTTGCGCCGCGATTTTCAAGATAGTATCTGGAGTCAAATTTATAACTCTCCCGTCAATAGCACAAAGGAATATGTGTATAGCGACTTAGGTTTTTACCTCATTGCTGAAATTGTGAAACGTCAAACAGGAAAGCCGATTGACCAATATGTGCAGGAAAGTTTTTATCAACCTTTAGGGCTTTCTACCATGACTTACAACCCATTAGAAAAACATAGCAAGCAGCGCATCGTCCCAACAGAAGAAGACCGCTATTGGCGAAATCAAACCATACATGGCTATGTACACGACATGGGCGCCGCTATGCTCGACGGGGTGAGTGGTCATGCAGGATTGTTTGCAGATGCACAAGATTTGGCGATTATCCTGCAAATGCTACTCAATTCAGGTTATTACGGAGGACAACAATTCTTGAATCCCGCTAATATCCAACTATTCACTACGCGCCACCCAAGTGAAACAAGGCGAGGCATTGGCTTTGATATGTTAGAGCTTGACCCAACTAAAGCGCCTAATCTTTCTACGAAAGCCTCTCAGCGCACGTTTGGTCATTTGGGGTTCACTGGTACAGCGGCTTGGGCAGACCCAGAACACAATTTGGTGTTTATTATACTCACCAATCGCACCTACCCAAGTATGCGCAATTACAAGCTCAACGACGGCGATTATCGTCCACGCATTCAAAGTGTGGTCTATAATGCGCTGACTAAAAATACAATGAACTTTACAGAAGAAGAGGTCGCAAAAGAATAAAAGACACCCTTCTTTCTGTATGGCTGAGCAGAGGGATAATTACAATGCTGATTATCTGTCTGCCAATAAAAAAAGTTTTAATTTTTTTGCACTAATCACAATGATTAGGAAAGTCTTTTTAGGGGATTAAGATGTGGTCTTAAAATGGAATATGCCGTTTGCATTCAACCTATCTAGGTACTTCCAACTGTTGCAAAATCTCGTTAACCACATCTTTGGTCGTGTAGCCTTCTATTTCTCGTTCGGGCTTGAGCAAGATGCGGTGGTTGAGCACTTCGTATGCTACTCGTTGTATGTCATCAGGAGTAACAAAATCCCTGCCATTCATAGCAGCTAAAGCTTTTGATGACTTCAATAGCGCCAATGAGGCACGAGGTGATGCACCCAAATAGAGGTCGCTGTGGTGGCGCGTTTGATAAACAATATCGGCGATGTAATCTATTAATTTTTCTTCTATAAAAACCTGTTCAATTAGATGGCGGCAAGTTAAAATATCGGTAGCGGTAGCTACTTTTTGTATATCAGTAAGTTGACGAATGCCAAAATCATTTTGAAAGCGCAGTAAAATCATTTTTTCCTCTGCTCGGCTAGGGTAATCTAGTTGAATTTTGAATAAAAAACGATCAAGTTGTGCCTCAGGCAAGCGGTAAGTCCCTTCTTGCTCAATCGGGTTTTGCGTTGCAATGGTAAAAAATGGTTGATTCATCAGGTATGTTGTGCCATCAACGGTTACTTGGTTTTCCTCCATGACTTCAAAAAGTGCCGACTGCGTTTTGGCTGGTGCACGATTGATTTCGTCAATCAAAACAATATTGGCAAAAATAGGACCTGCATTGAACACAAACTGCGAGGTTTGCATATTGAATACTGTGGTACCGACCACATCACTTGGCATCAGGTCAGGTGTGAATTGTACTCTTGAAAAAGGCACCTCCAAAGTTTGTGCCATCATTCTAGCCATTAATGTTTTAGCGATGCCTGGCATTCCTTCTAGTAGGACGTGGCCATTGGCAAAAAGAGCTACCAACAACAAATCCATCAAATGCTCCTGTCCAATAATAATTTTTCTCAGTTCATGTTTGATATTACCAACGGTTTGTTGTACTTGGTTCAAGTCAATTCTTGTTATTGGCGTTTCTATTTTGGGCGCTTCTGGTTCATTGAAGTGTTCTGCATAATATAATTCGTCTGACATAGTTTCTGGATTTCTATAGCCCGAAAGGTAATGCTTTTTTTGGAGATGAGGCTTTACTGCCTCGTTTTTGAGCGAATTTTCTCATGGGATAAATATTTCGTCGAAAAAGTAAAAAAAAAGTAAGAAACTTTGAACTCTCTAGTAGTTTCCGCCGTTACTTAATGAATTTGGACGAAGCGGAATTTTTCGTAAGTTCAGATGGAAAGAAATCACCCGATGTGTTTAAAACAAAATATTCTTCAGCAGGCTAAAGAACTGTTCTCCCTGTATGGTATTCGCAGCGTCACAATGGACGATATAGCCAATAAATTAGGTATATCAAAGAAGACTATTTACCAAGTGGTGAATAACAAGTCTGACCTCATCCGAGAACTTATTCTCGCCAAATCAGAAGCTGATGTTGAGAATTTCAATCTTATCAAAACCACTTCTAGCAATGCTATTGAGGAGCTGCTCTCTTTTGCTCGCTACCTTGGTGCATCCATTCGCCAAATGTCGCCGGTTGTAATTTACGATTTACAAAAATATTACCGCGACAACTGGAGCGAAATGGAAGCGGAAAGACGCAAGATCGCTTATCAACTAATAAAAGAAAACATAGAGCGTGGGCAACAGCAAGAGTTGTATCGAGCTACCGTGAATGCAGATATTATTGCACGGTTGCATGTAGCGACTATGTTGCAAATTATACGAGAAGAAATTTTTCCGATTGCTAATTTTGCCAAAGATAAAATTGTAGAGGAGTATATCCTCTATCATGTTCATGCCTTAGTTTCATCAAAGGGTCGAATCTTACTGGAGCAACATTTAGCTAAAGAAAACGAACAAACACCAAATCCTTGAATAAATTACAAAATAATTTTAACATGAGGTACGCCAACCTAATTTTTTTATTACTTTTCATCAATGTTGCGGTACAAGCGCAACGCTCTTTTTCATTAGATGAAGCCTTACAGTATGCTAATCAAAATAGCAATACGCTTCGTCTTTCGCAACTAGAAACGGCTACGGCAGAGGGGCAGATTCAAGAATTGCGCGCTATTGCAATTCCTAAAGTAAGTACTTCGCTGGGCTATCAACATTTTCCACAATTGCCGCAGAGTTTATTGCCGGGTGAGTTTTTCGGCGCACCGGAAGGCACCTTCATCCCGGTTACTTTTGGTTTGAAAAACAGTATTGCTGCCAACTTCGATGTGAATGCCGTGCTATTTGACCCACAAGTATTTGTTGGCATTAAATCTGCTGAATTGTACCGCGATTTAGTCGTTAAGCAAATTAACCAGACGGTTTTTGAATTGCGCTACAATGTTACTAAAGCCTATTTAGGCGCATTGATTCCCACTAAAAACAAAGAAGTGCTGGACAATAATATCTCCAATTTAGAGAAAATTCTAACAGAAACAAAAGCCTTCTATCAGGAAGGTTTTGTAGAAAAACTAGATGTGGAACGATTGGAATTATCGTTGGAAAATCTAAAACGCCAATCCGAAAATGCCAACCAATTTGTAGTGATGAGTACCAACCTTTTGAAGTTTCAAATGGGCTTCCCGCTGAACGAGGAAATTGTACTAACCGATAATATTGATATGCTTATCAATACTGCTTTATTGAATGACGTGGAATTGGAGGAAGCAGTGTTTGATGTAGAGCAAAGACCTGAATATCAGGTTATTGTCAGTGGGGAATCGCTTAATGAAATGAATATCAAAGCCAAAGAGGCAGAGCGATATCCGAGTGCTAGAGCCTTCGCCAACCACAACCGAACGTTACAACGTAACGACGTTTTTGATAGTAACCAACCCGATTGGATTGAATCTACAGTGATTGGGGCGAACATCAGCATTCCTATTTTTAATGGAATGACGACTAAGCGGAGAATACAACAAGCGGAGGTTGATTTGCGAAAAACGCAATTACAACTTGTTGATTTTGAACGTGCTGCATTATTTGAATATCAAAATGCAAAAATTGCTTACGACAATGCCAAACGCAATATTCAATCCACACAGCGCAGTTTAGATTTAGCAACACGCATTTATCAAACAGCACAAACTAAATATAAAGAAGGAGTTGGTTCAAGTTTGGAAGTCACACAAGCAGAAGGAGAACTTTATCAGGCACAAGGTAATCATATCAATGCGTTGTATGACTTACTCGTGGCTAGGACAGACTTGTACAAATCACTCGGTAAAATATAATACATTGAAAAACAATTATTTAAAAAGCAACCATGTTATACTTTACTAAAAATTTAAAAAAATATTATCACCATTTAAAAATGCACCAATACATGAAATCACCCTATTTCTACCTAATTGTCGTAGCACTTATAGCTGCTAGTTGTGGCGGTTCTTCTGAACAAGCGTATCCTGAAGATTTGGAGGGCAAAAGAGCCTTGCTCAAAGAAAAACAGGCAGCGATGCAAGAACTTTCTAAAGCTGTTGCTCAACTTGAATCAGAAATCAAAACCTTAGACACGAATAATCAAAGCAATTTTGCTGTCGTAACGACTGAGAAAGTCAAAAAAATAGATTTCATTAAATACACGGAAGTCCAAGGTAGCATTGAGGCGGACGACTTAGTGGCGATTGCTAGCGAAACAGGCGGACGCATTCTCGAACTTTATATCAAAGAGGGGCAATCTATCGCTAAAGGTAAATTGGTGGCTAAGTTGGATTTAGAGGCGATAGAAAAACAAAAAGCCGAATTGCAAAAACAGCTTGAGTTAGCGAATGATCTTTTTGAACGTCAAAAACGGCTCTGGGAACAGGAAATTGGCTCAGAAGTGCAATATCTTCAAGCCAAAAATGGAAAAGAACGATTAGAAAAAGCACTCGAAAGTTTGGATTTACAATTGAGTAAATCTAATGTTTACGCCCCTGCTTCGGGCGTTGTGGAAGTATTAAACTTGAAGGCGGGTGAAATTGCTTCACCTGGCGCACCAATCGCGTTATTGCTGAACACCAATAGAGTTAAAATTGTGGCTGACGTTCCTGAAACACTCATTCGCTCAGTACGTCAAGGCGAAAAAGTTAATGCAAGTATTCCTGCTTTAGACTGGGAAAAGGAAGTCGTCATTACCTCTGTTGCTAGAACAATTGATAAAAACAATCGCACCTTGAAAGTAGAAGCTGAAATTCAGAATGGCAATGGGCTGATAAAACCTAATTTACTGGCTACTATGCTCATAAAGCAATACACGCAAAAAGACGCTGTTGTTCTTTCTGTTGATTTGGTGCAGCAAGAAATTGGTGGCAAAAATTTTGTTTACACTGTACATCAAGAAGGCAAAAATAAATTAGCTAAAAAAGTGTATGTTGAGTTAGGGGAGACTTACAAAAACAATATTGTGATTGAAAAAGGACTTGATGGGAATGAAGAATTAGTGCTTAAAGGCTCAAAAAGCCTCGTGGAAAATTCATTGATTCAAATCGCGAGTAATTAATTAACTGTTTCACCCGTCGCCATATTTGCACTAATACAAATATGGCGAACAAGCAAATTTTATGGAAAATAATAATCAACCATCAATAGATAGAAGTAAACTAAGGAATTTTTTCCTTTCTACTTGGTCTGTCCAAAATACAATTACGGTATTTTTACTTGCAGCGGTTATCCTTATTTTTGGGATACAAACTTATCAAAATATTGCCAAAGAGCAGTTTCCTGAAGTAGAATTTCCAACGGTCTATATTAATACGCCGTACTTTGGTAACTCTGCTTCTGATATTGAAAACTTAGTAACTCGACCGATTGAGAAGGAGTTGCAAGGTGTTCAAGGCGTAAAAAATATTAATTCTACTTCCATTCAGGATTTTTCGGTTATCACAGTCGAGTTTGAAGCGGATGAAGATTTGGATGAGGCACTGCGCCGCGTGAAAGATGCTGTGGATAAATCTAAAAGCGAATTGCCGAACGATTTAGACCAAGAACCTACGGTGTTGGATATTAACCTTTCGGAATTACCTATCGTAACTGTTAATATTTCTGGCGATTATCCTGTGGATCAGTTGAGAAAATATGCAGAATTTTTACAAGATAAATTGGAAGAAATTGATGAGGTTTCTGAAGCACAACTCAAAGGAGCACTAGAGCGAGAGGTCAAAATTGACCTCAATCCACTCAAGATGTCCAGTTATGAAATTGGGTTTAGCGATGTAGAGAATGCAGTTTCGGCAGAAAACTTAACACTTTCCGCTGGTGAAATCATCAACAACGGCTTTCGTCGAGCCATCCGTGTAACAGGTGAGTTCAAAAAGGTATCGGAGATAGAAGATTTAGTAGTGAAAAGTGAAAATCAACGGCCTATCTATCTTCGCGATATTGGCAAGGTAACTTTTGGCTACAAAGAGCGCACTAGCATTGCTCGCTCCGATCAGTTACCCGTTATTTCGTTAGATATTATCAAGCGAAAAGGGAAGAATCTACTTTTTGCTGCTGACCAAATTTATGCTAAAATTGAGCAAGCGAAGCCTTCGCTGCCTAGCGATTTGAAAATTAGCTTATTCAATGACCAATCTGTCAATACTCGCGATCAAGTAAGCAATTTGGAGAACAGTATTATTTCGGGCGTAATCTTAGTCGTGTTAGTATTACTATTTTTCTTAGGCTTGCGCAACGCTCTATTTGTTGGCTTAGCTATTCCGCTTTCCATGTTGATGGGTTTCATCATTTTAGGTGCTACGGGCGTTAGTATAAACATTGTGGTACTTTTTGGTTTGATTTTGGCACTAGGAATGTTAGTAGATAATGGTATTGTAGTAGTGGAAAATATTTACCGCTACATGCAAGAGGGGTTTTCTGCTCAAGAAGCCGCTCGCTATGGCGCAGGTGAAGTAGCTGTGGCAGTTATCACTTCTACCGCGACCACTTTGGCAGCTTTCCTTCCTTTAGCTTTTTGGCCAGGTTTGATTGGAGAGTTTATGTATTATTTGCCTTTCACCCTTATTATTGTTCTTTCATCCTCTTTGTTTGTTGCCTTGACAATCAACCCTGCGGTTACTGCTAGATTTATGACACTCAATGAAAGAGCTGACGACATAGCCGTTCGCAAGAAAAGACGTAGAAATGCCTTAGTGCTAGGGATTGGCTCGTTGCTATTGGCTTTAGCTTTTCACTTTGTGGATGCCAGCACAGCAACCTCTTACATGTGGGCAAGAAATATTTTTCTGACTATTGGGGGTGTTACCTTACTTAATTTTTTTGTGCTTCGCCCAGCTTCCTTTGCCTTCCAAAACAGTGTACTGCCTTTGCTAGAAAGAGGATATGATGCCTTTGTACGCTCAGCTTTGCGCGTACCGATTATGATTGTGATAGGTGCATTTTTGTTGCTTGGGTTTTCCTTTTTTCTTATTAGCTTAAATCCACCCAAAGTAGAGCTATTTCCATCCTCTGATCCCTTATATGTAAACGCTTTTGTGGAATTACCTTTAGGAACGAGTATCGAAGCGACCGACGAAACTATCAATGCCTTAGAAAGAAAAATAGAGCAAGTCGTAACCCCCTACGGAAAGGTTGTAGAAGCCGTACTAACCCAAATTGGCGAAAATACCTCTGACCCTAATTCACCACCAGAGCCAGGGGCATCACCTAATAAAGCGCGTGTTACGGTGCAATTTGTGCCGTCGCAGGATAGAGACGGCGTTTCAACGGTAGAAATTATGAATAAAATCCGTACAGCTTTGCAGGGCTATCCAGGCTTACAAATTGTGGTGGATCAAAATGCAAATGGACCGCCAACGGGCAAACCCATTAATCTTGAAATAAGAGGAGATGATATTGTAGAACTGATCAACAATAGTCGAAATGTGATTAATTATTTTAATGGATTGAATATTCTAGGCATCGAAGAATTGAAAAGCGATGTTCAAGTGGGAAAACCAGAGTTAATTGTTAATATTAACCGTGAGGCTGCTCGACGTTATGGGCTTTCTACTGGCCAAATTGCTACTGCTATCCGCACTTCCGTATTTGGTAAAGAGGTTTCCAAATACAAAGATGGTGAAGACGAATACCCTATTTTCGTTCGATTAGACGAAAAATACCGCAACAATGTGGATGACATCCTCAATCAGCAACTTATTTTTAGAGATAATACAGGTAAATTACTACAAATTCCAATAGCTGCAGTGGCTTCTGTGGATTACACTTCTACTTACAGTGCTATTAAGCGAAAAAATTTGAAACGTGTTATTACGATATATTCTAACGTGGTGGGCGGCTACAATGCTAACGAAATTGTAGGTGAACTCAAAAATGCTATGGAAGAATACCCTTTACCCAATGGGTTTTCCTATGAATTTACAGGCGAGCAAGAGCAACAGGAAGAAACTTCTGCCTTCCTCTCCAATGCCTTATTGATTACGGTATTCTTGATTTTGATGATATTGGTTACCCAGTTCAACTCTTTTTCTGTACCGTTTATCATTCTGTTGACCGTTTTATTTAGTACCATTGGCGTACTACTAGGATATGCCATTTTTGGTGGAACAGTCTCCATTGTATTTACGGGGGTTGGTGTTATCTCTTTAGCAGGGGTTGTCGTTAATAATGCGATTGTCCTTCTGGATTACACTAATTTATTGTTGCGCAAGAAAGTAGAAGAAGTCGGGGTGAATGATGAAATGGAACTTTCTCGGGATCAAGTGCGCGAAGCGGTCATTAAAGCAGGAGCTACTCGTTTGCGACCAGTACTACTGACAGCTATTACTACTATTTTAGGGTTAGTGCCATTGGCACTGGGTTTCAACTTTAACTTTTTTACATTGATTTCTGAATCCGACCCCAAAATTTTCTATGGTGGCGATAATGCAGATTTCTGGGGACCAATGGCTTGGACCGTTATTTACGGACTTACCTTTGCTACTTTCTTAACCCTCATTGTAGTGCCTGCAATGTACTGGCTCTTTTACAGGTTAAGAACGTTAACAAGTAAAACCTATAAAGCACAACGCCAAAAAGAAGCAGTTGCGCTAGACGCACCATTATAGACGAAACCTGAGATCATAAATACAATGATTGTTAAGTGCTAGCTCTAGGCAGCACTTAACAACTCAACCCGAGTACGTTGAACAAGTTGATGCTTCCAAAATATTGATAAACAACGCAAAAACAGCTTATTCTCTATGCTTGAATATACGCATGCTTCTTCTGTTGAAGATTTGCAACAAATTCTCCATTTACAGCAATTGAACCTCAAAAAAAACATCTCCTTACAAGAAAGCCAAGAGCAAGGCTTTGTTACCGTAGAGCATTCCCTTGATTTGCTCACTAAAATGAATGCTACTTATCCACATATTATCGCAAAAAGCAATGGACAAGTAGTCGGTTATGCCTTAGTGATGTTGCAAGAATTTAAGTATTTCGTTCCTATCCTACAACCAATGTTTGAAAAAATGGATGGTTTAATTTTAAACGGTAAGCCCATTAAGGCATATCACTATTTTGTGTTAGGACAAATCTGCATTGCTAAAGATTTTCGAGGACAAGGTCTATTTGGTGGACTTTACAAAGCTATGAAACAACAAATGCAACCTCATTTTGAGTTATTAATTACAGAAATTTCCCTGCGCAATACGCGCTCCTTACGGGCACACGAAAAGGTAGGATTTACCAACATCCATGAATACGTCGCTAGCAATGGAGAGTACTGGGCAATTGTAGCTTGGGATTGGCAGCAGCATGAACAGGATGTGAAATCTTAAAAAATGTTCAGAATTATCCAGTGGTTTATCTAACATAATTTTGCAAATTAATACTTTAGGCGTAACTTTAGTGATTATCTCACTTGTTTACACCTAAAATATGAAAATCAGTCATTCACCTTTTAGCATAACTACTATTGTTATTGCTGTATTATCTTTTTTTGTTATGTGTAGCTGTCAGCGAAAAAAAATAAAAAATGATACTGACACTTCAGAAATTACTGATAAAACTACTACTAAGCAAAAAGAAGATATAACTACGGTGCCAGAACAAACCAAACCTGAAGGTGAACCTGAGCAGCCAATACAAGAACAGCCTCAACCCACAGCACCATTGACCCCGAATGTCGCCACAGAAGATATTCGAATTGATGCTAGTGGAAAAATCTGTCTTGATGAGCAAGAATTGAGCTTAAAACTTACCTTGCTTTCCGAAAAAATGGAAAAAGATTCCTTGATGTATGACAATAAAAATGCGGCACGCTTGCAAGATTGCTCTGGTATTTTTCATCAAATCGCTAAAAAAGTAGGCACTTGGTGCGAAGACTATCAATATCCACAACCCAATGAGGTGCGCGATAGCCGTTCCATAGCAGGATGGTATCACAAAAAAAATAGTTTGACCATCATAAAAGACCCATTTGTACAACGCAATTTAATTCAACCTGGCGTGGTGATGTTCTTTGGGCAATCGGGTAAAAAATATGAAAACTTAATCCCAGAAATGCTTTACGCAACATCTGATTACAGCCAACGAGGTATTGTTGGGCATATTGGAGTAGTAACAGAGGTGAAAAAAGACACTAACGGCGATGTAGAATCTTATGTTATGATGCACGGCAGACGACCCGGCGTAACTGCACAGCGCAGCCATTACCACAGTATTAAACCACCCAGATTGGGTTATCCTATCTTGGGGAACTGGGAGCAACAATGGGTGGGTATCAGCAACATCAATGTTCCGCTTTAGCTATCTACCAACACTTACGTTAGTTAGGTATTCTTGCTAACTTATTGACATTCAATATTGTAATTGTGCCATTTTGAATGTCAATTAATCTCTCTTGTTTAAAATCAGTCAATGTTCTAATCACGCTTTCTTTAGCCGTGCCTACCAACCCTGCCAGATCGTCGCGTAAGATAGAGAATTGGTTTTTTCCTTCTTTTTCATACAATTCCACTAAAGTTTCTGCCACGCGCTTGCGTATGGAATTATAGGCTAAACTAAGTAATCGTTCTTCCTTATCTAATACATTATCCGCCAACATCTTAACAAAATGTGCCGAAAAATCACGGCTGCCATGTAACAAGAGAAAAAAATCTTCTTTCGGAATATAAGTAATTAAACTATCTTCCATAGCAGCGGCTGAATCGAAATAATTTTCGTCTTTGATAAGCGAATGATACCCTAAAAAGTCACCTTCTTTCATTATTTCTACGATATACTCCTTACCCCATTCATTCGTTTTATAGACTTTTACTTTACCCTCCACTACAAAAAAGAGTCGTTTAGGATAATCGCCTTCATTATAAATTACTTCTTTTTTTCGATAGCGTTTTACCTCTCGCTCTTTAGAAAGGTTTTCTAGTTCTTTTTGCCCTCTAGCTTCGTTGATGAAGCTATTTAATCCTTGAAAAGAACCATCAAAACTGGTTTTTATACGTTCGCTTTTCTTCAAGCGCATTTCAATAGCGTCCAGCAATTCTACATCATCAAATGGTTTGGTGATGTAATCATCTGCTCCAAGGCTCATTCCTTTTCTAAAATCTGATTTTTCTGCTCTAGCAGTCAGAAAGATGAAAGGAATATCTGCGGTTTCTACTTTTTTCTCTAAAATTCTAAGCACGCCAAAGCCATCTAGCTCTGGCATCATTACATCACAAAGGATGAGGTCTGGCTTAGTTTCGAGGGCTTTTTGAACGCCAATTTTTCCATCAGGAGCACTAATTACTTCATAATTAGACAGTTCTAAAAGTTCTGCTATGTTTTCTCTCACCTCATTATTGTCCTCAATAACAAGTATTCGTTTCATGTTTTTTTTGTCGTTTATGATTGTCAAACTTAGAGAAGAAAGATAAGTAGGATTTCAGACTTAAAGGTAATGTTATCAAGATTATATTTAACCTAATTTAAAGATTGGTACATTAGAATCATTTTCTTTAGGCTTGAGTTTCTATTTTTGCTCTTAAAAGGAATACTGCATGAAAAAACTACTCATTTTAGACCGAGATGGCACATTAATCATTGAACCTCAAGACGATCCACAAATTGATAGCCTCGAAAAGTTAATATTTTACCCTAAAGTGTTTCAATTTCTTTCCAAAATAGCTAAAGAGTTTGATTTTGAATTGATTATGGTTACTAATCAAGATGGTTTAGGTACGCCTATTTTCCCGGAGGAAAGTTTTTGGATAGTACAACATAAGTTAGTACAAACCTTTGAGGGTGAAGGTATTACTTTTACAGATGTGCTCATTGATCGCTCTTTCCCACATGAGGGGCTACCCACGCGCAAACCCGGTACGGGGTTACTCACCAAATACCTGCAAGGCGACTACGATTTAGCTAATTCTTATGTAATTGGCGATAGATTGACGGATATGGAATTGGCAAAAAACCTTGGAGCAAAAGGCATTTGGATAAATAACTATCCCCAACTTGCTATTGAAGAATTGGGTACCAATATTGCTGCATTACAGCAGACCATTGCTTTTTCCCACAACGATTGGGCGGCAATTTATCATTTCCTCCAACTCGAAACCAGAACAGCAAGTGTGAACAGAACAACAAAAGAAACCAGTATTGATGTTCAGCTTAACTTAGATGGTACCGGAGATGCTAATATTAATACAGGTTTAGGCTTTTTTGACCATATGTTAGACCAACTGGCGCGCCATTCTGCTTGTAACTTATCTATTAATGTTAAAGGCGATTTGCATATTGATGAGCATCATACGATTGAAGATACGGCTATTGCACTGGGGGAGGCGTTTCATAAAGCATTAGGCAGTAAGTTAGGTATTGAACGCTATGGTTATTGCTTGCCTATGGATGACTGTTTGGCGCAGGTGGCGCTCGATTTTGGCGGTAGAAGTTGGTTGGTTTGGCAAGCACAATTTAAACGCGAAAAGATTGGCGATATGCCAACAGAAATGTTTTTTCATTTTTTCAAATCTTTCTCAGACGCTGCTAAATGTAACTTGAATATTAAAGCAGAAGGAGAAAATGAACATCATAAAATTGAATCTATTTTCAAAACCTTTGCAAAAGCAGTAAAAATGGCAAAATACAGAAATCCAGAACATTTAATTTTACCCAGCACAAAAGGAATGCTTTAGTATGAGGATAGCGCAGTAAATTTTTATGAATAAAAATAATTAATTCTGCTTACTAAGCATTGTTCTTTAGCGAATTATAAGTTAACTTTGCACGAATTGGTTAAAAAAGAACCTGATAATGCTCAAGATGGTATTATCAGGTTTTCATT
>DAITMC010000035.1:0-21560 GCA_036835365.1 Saprospiraceae bacterium | reverse complement strand
GCGAGCAAAATCCTCCCCAAGTTGCTTGAAGACAAATCCGAAGGATGACTCTGTTCGCTTGCCGATAATCTCAGAGTTCATTAAGTTACCTAGCCTGATAAAGGCACCTGCTAGAGCAGTAGGCACCACAATTCTATCTATCACCCAAAGTACGGGTACTTTTGAAATTCTTCGTGTCCATAACCACAACGCAATGATGATACCAATAGCTCCTCCATGACTGGCTAGTCCTTGGAATCCTGTAAATCTAAATTCTGGTTCAAATTTTACAGGCAAAAGAATTTCTAGTGGATGTTGGCTAAAATAGTCCCAGTCATAGAATAAACAATGTCCTAATCTTGCACCTAGAATCGTAGCAACCACAATGTAAATGAGTAAACTATCTAACCATTCTAAGGGGGCTTTTTCCTTATTAAAAAAGCTTTTAACAATTAAATAGCCTATAAAAAACCCCGCAGCAAAAAGCAAACTATACCAGCGGAGGGATAAATTACCAATTTGTACAATTTCAGGGTTAACATCCCAGTTGATAAACCAAGCCATTTTTCAATATTTTATAACAATAAAAATTATCACCAAAATGCAGTTTCCGTCATTAAAATAAATGCGATACCTGCGGCTGCTCCAGAGATGACCAAATTCCACTCTCGTTGCTTTGCATTCATTACGTTCATTGCTGTATAGGCAACCGCCAAGATGATAGCGACTATAATAAGCTGCCCTAGTTCTACACCCATATTGAATGCCAAAAGCGGCTCTACGATACTGTCTTCTTTACCTAGTAGCGAACGAAAGAAATTGGAAAACCCCAATCCATGAATTAGACCAAAACCTAGTGCCAAAAAATAATTAAGTCTAATTTTTTTCTCGCTAGGCTCTCGATTAAATATGTTAAACATAGCCGTCAAAAAAATAGTAACAGGAATCAGGAATTCTATTACTTCAGAACGAAAAGAAACGACATTTAACGCTGCTAAAGCCAGTGTAATGGAGTGTCCGATGGTAAATGCAGTGACCAATACAACAATATTCTTCCACTGCTCTACTTTGTAAACAGCACAAAGCGCAATTATGAATAGGATATGATCGTATCCTTTTAAGTCCGAAATATGCTCAAAGCCAAGTTGTAGATAGGTCTGAAATTGAGACATAATTTATCCTGTTTTTGTCTTAAATTGCTACAAAGATAAAGGGAATTTCGAGAATATGAATTTTATGAAGATGAAGTTCTACAAAGATGAGGTCGAACTAAATAAGGCTTCTTGCAATCTTTATAAGTATCATTAAGATGCCGTTTCAAATTAAAGGACAATTAAATATTAGCTAAGTCCAAAAGGGTGTTAGTTTGTCTAATTTTTTGCATAAAAACGAAATAATCCTCTACCTTTCATTTATATTTTTTGATTATTCACCTAAAAAAGATAAAAAATGGAACATCAAACACCTAAAGCATCTATTGCTTTAAATACTATTCAAGACTACTTGTCCATAGGTTATTTGTACCTTTTGGTTTTAGGTATTATCAGCGATTCGATTTATTATGGTATGCTCGGCATTAATATTTTGAGCTATTCTACCATTCTTGATGTGCTACTTAGCCCTATTGTCAAGCTCACAGATAATTTACTTTTTCCAGTAGTCGTGCTGATTGTTCCGGCATTATCTTTTCTTTATTTAAAGTTGATGTGGAAAAAAAATCCAGAGAAAATAAAGACCTCTTCGATTTTTAAATTTACGCAAGACCCTTTTTATGCTTTTGTTCTATTTTCTGCTTGGATAATTCTTTCTGCTTACATTGGATATGGCATTGGTGGCGGCACAAAAATTAAAGCGCAGTTAACCAATGGAACGTTCAAACCCAACTATCATCTCTATTTTAAAGAGCAGTCGCCCATAGCCGTAAAAAAAATAGGTAACAATAGCGAATATATCTTTTTCATCGAGGAAGGAAGCAAAACCGTTAGTGTCAGTTCAATAAAAAGTAATCTCTTGAAACTAGAATTGATAAGGTAAGCGTAGTTGAGGGAACTACGCTTACCGTGATAGTTCAAATAAAAGCCTTGACTTTACAAACTCGCATTCAAAATTTACTTATCTTCAAGTATGCTCTCCACTCGTTTCAACAAGTCCTCCAAATGATATTTGGAAGTTGATTCTTTTTGTTTTTTTACATTTTTCTTTAAATCCGCTTGAAGTACGCTGAGTGTCCCTCTTGCCATTGCTTTGATGTCCGATTGATGGTAAGCATTACCTTGCAAATTCATCAAGTCCTGCATTTTATTCACATAAGCTCTTTGCAAATTTCGGCGATAAGCATCCATTGTAGTGTTGTTGGCTAATTCTGTAAAAATTCCTTTGCGCGTATCTTCAAATAAACTCAACATCGAATACGCTTTCGTACTATTCAACGCTTCATTTTCCATCATCCGATTCAATCGCTCCGCCTCGAACAAACGGTTCAACGTTCCTTCCTGCAAAGTGCGCACTTGATTGACCACACCTGTGGATTGTATTCTGGAAAGCACCGCTTCTTCCAACAGCCAAGTAGGCGTATTGAACAATTGCTGATTCAAAAAGCGCACTGCACTTTGCTGCTTTTCTTTTTCTACATGCACAAAAATAGCACCTGCCTCGTCATAAGTTTTTTGGTACTCATACACTCCGCCTACAATCGTGCCAACATGACGCAAATATTTGTTGAACTGACCAATTACCTGCTCATACAACTCCTTCAATTCATCATAATTTTTTCCATCTTCCGCTGACCATTCGATGATGTTGGGTATAATGCGTTTCAAATTGGCGATACCATATTCGCCTGATTTCACCAAATCATCGCCTAAGTCTTCAGTTTGTGCCGTTGGGTCAACTGGATTAAAGCGTTGTGCGCCATAGCGATAGATTGGGTTATCGGCACGTTCCTTCACCCATCCGTTCAAATATTGTTGATGTTCTTCCTCTGGTGTTTTAGCATCCGTAGGTTTGTAGCCATAAATAATAGTCCAAATATCATATTCGCCAATGCCTGGCATGAAATTAATGTCGCCATCGCCAGGTTGCGCAACATGATTGAAGCGTGCATAATCCATGATGGAAGGTGCTGTAAAATTTTTCTTCGTAAAACTAGACGAGCGCAGAGAGTCCACAGGATAAGCAGAACTTGCTGCCATGTTGTGTGGCAATCCTAGCGTATGCCCTACTTCGTGTGCTGCCACAAAACGCATTAATTCACCCATCAATTTATCATCGAATTTTGCTTTCCTTGCTTCAGGATTCATGCCAGCGGTTTGCATCATGAACCAGTTGCGCAGCAAATTCATAATATTATGATACCAAAGAATATCACTTTCCAGAATCTCTCCTGTTCGCGGGTCATGCACATGAGGACCAACCGCATTTTGAATTTCCGTAGTGATGTACCGCATTACTGAAAAACGGGCATCTTCTGGACTCCATTCTGGGTTTTCCTCTTCTGTTGGTGCGTCTTTTGCAATGATAGCATTTTTAAAACCTGCCGCTTCAAAAGCTACCTGCCAATCTTCTACGCCTTGTTTAAGAAAAGGTCGCCATTTTTCTGGTGTTGCAGGGTCAATGTAATAAACAATAGGCTTTATAGGCTCTACCAACTCGCCGCGCTCAAAAGCAGCCTGGTCCTTTGGCTCCAATCGCCAGCGTGTGATGTATCTGCGTTTAGCCGCTTTTTGTTCATCCAAGCTATAATTGGTTTGCTGGATAGAAAAGTAACCCACTCGTGCATCGTACAATCGAGGCTGCATCGGCTCGTCAGGAAGAACAATAAACGATTGATTCATCTCTAATGAAAGCGCACCAGTGAGTTGATTACTTGGCAATTTATCTCCATTGAACGTTAGCACATGACGCACTTCCACATTTTTTGGAAACGCTCGAATGGAGGAAATCAAACTTCTGGATTTATCAATTCCTTTGACCATGAATTGCTTGCGCTCCGCATCTGATAGTGGACCAATCATAGGTACGTCGGTAGTGAATAAATTTCCGACTTCAATGACATAAGCGGAGGTGTCTTTGTTGACAGATTTGATGTCAAAGGACATGATGATGGGTTCAAAGTTATTGTTTTTCAAAGAGCGATAAATGGGCTCGTTGAAATCTGCCACATTATTATAAGACACAGAGCGCAACAACATACTATTGTCGTGCTTTTGCCAACGAATTACTTGTTGTGGGCGCGATTTCATACCGGCTCCACCAAAATTCAAATTAGGGACATAACCCGAAATAATGCTGACCACCAAAATTTCCTTTTCTAAAATGGCTTTTGGCAATTCAAAATAGTATTTATCGTCCACTTTATGGACAATAAACAAACCAGAATCTGTTTGTCTTTTCCCTGCATCCAAAATCAACTTATCATAAGGATGCTTTTCAGGTGTTTTAGCAGTCGAATCTGCTGTTTCTTTTTTACTCTCGTTTTTAGATTGCGCCACAGCAAAACTGGCTAAGCATAGTACCAATAGTAAGCAATAAATATTTTTCATTGAATATTTTTTTGATTAATCAATAATTCACCTTACAAAAATTGGTTTTTTTTTAGAGAATTATTCATTTTTCCTACTTTTGATTACTACATAATATCGTAAAAAATGAATTTTATCTGTAAGCCTTTTGCTGATTTAAGCGTTTATGAATGGCATGATGTGGCTGCCTTGCGCCAAATTGTTTTTGTTGTAGAACAAAATTGTGCTTATCTCGATTTAGATGGAAAAGACAAAATGGCTTGGCATTTAATGGGTTACGAAAAAAATGAACTCATTGCTTGCACGCGCTTATTGCCCAAAGGGACCGCATATGAGCAATATACATCCATTGGTAGGGTCGCTACTCATCCTCGTTTTAGGAGAAAAGGCATGGGCATTACACTGATGGAAAAATCTATTCATCAAGTAGGACAACTTTTTGGGCAAAGTCCAATCAAAATTGGAGCGCAACAATATTTGACTACTTTTTATCAAAAATTTGGCTTTGAAGTCGTAGGCGAAATGTATTTGGAGGATGATATTCCACATGTGCCGATGGTTCGACTTGAATGTAATTAAACTTTATTTGACCAAAACTAGATTCTTTAAAATAAAAATTGATTTGTTTGGTTAAATTCACGCTTTAGAAATTAAGCAATTCGTATGAAGCAAAACATATCTTCTCGACTTTCATGGCTTTTCATACTAGCCATTGGTTTACTATCAGCAAATGCTTGCCGCAATATGGCACCGCCAATTAAGCAATATACTAATGTTGCAGATTATCCTATTGAAAAAGAAGCCGTTGCAGAAAAAGCAATGGTCGTTTCCGCTCATCCGTTGGCTTCCGAGGTTGGCGTAGCCATTCTAAAACAAGGTGGCAATGCCATAGATGCTACTATTGCTGTTCAATTTGCATTAGCTGTGGTCTATCCAAGAGCAGGAAACATAGGCGGAGGAGGGCTAATGGTCATCAGAAACGCCGATGGTAGCACAGATGCACTCGATTATCGAGAAAAAGCGCCTGAGGCAGCTTCCAGAGATATGTATTTAGATACCTTGGGTAATGTGCGAGAAGGACTAAGTGTAGCTGGGCATTTGGCTTCGGGCGTGCCAGGTACGGTAGCAGGAATGTGGGCTGCACATCAAAAATATGGTACGTTAAAATGGGCTGATTTAGTCGCTCCCGCTATTGAGCTGGCGCAAAAAGGATTTTTACTCACCGCAACAGAAGCCAATCGGTTGAATGGTACCAAAAATAGCTTTAAAAAATATAGCACTCAGCCTAGTGCTTTCACTAGCCAAGATAGTTTCTTACTGAACGATAAATGGACGCAAACTGATTTAGCATTTACCTTAGAGCGCATTGCAAAAAAAGGCAAAGACGGCTTTTATAAAGGCGAAACGGCTGATTTGATTGTGGCTGAAATGAAAAGAGGTAATGGTATCATTGCTTTGAACGACCTCGAGAATTATGAAGCTATTTGGCGAAAACCTATTGAGGCGAATTATAAGCAATACAAAATCATTTCCATGCCACCACCTTCTAGTGGCGGTGTAGCAGTCATACAAATGCTAAAGATGATTGAGGATTATCCATTGAAAGACTATGGTTTTCATACTGCTGAATCGGTACATTTGATGGCTGAGGTAGAACGACGCGCTTTCGCCGACCGCGCAGAGTACCTCGGCGACCCTGATTTTTATGAAGTACCCGTAGCTAAGTTGTTGGATGGCAACTATTTGAAACAACGAATGTCAAGCTATCATGCTACATTGGCTACACCTAGTGATTCAGTGGATGCTAGTGATTTTAATGTATCGTTAGAAAGTTTTGAAACTACGCATACTTCCGTCGTGGATGCTATGGGCAATGCAGTGTCAGTAACAACGACACTCAACTCTAATTTTGGCAACAAAGTAGTGGTGGGCGATGCCGGTTTTTTGCTTAACAATGAAATGGACGACTTTAGTGTGAAGCCAGGTGTACCTAATCAATTTGGGCTTGTTGGTGCAGAAGCTAATGCGATTCAAGCTAAAAAAAGAATGTTAAGTTCTATGACCCCAACAATTTTGGAAAAAGAGGGCAAACTTTTTCTTGTCTTAGGTGCACCAGGTGGCTCTACTATCATTACGGCTGTTCTTCAGACGATTGTGAACGTTATTGAATTTGAGATGCCCCTTTATCAAGCAGTGCAAGCAGGTCGTTTTCATCACCAATGGAAACCCGATGAAATTTGGATAGAAGGCGATCAGTTTCCTGCCACAGTACGCGATTCGTTAACGCAGCGAGGCTACACATTTAGAGATGTCAACCGCATGGCAGTCATCAAAGCCATTCAAAGATTGCCTGATGGGAAATTGGTAGGTGTTGGCGATATGCGCAACCCCGATGATACCGCAATGGGTTATTGATGGCTTGAAAGAAGAATTGAAGTATCGTTTTTGTCTAACGATATTCTCGAAGTAAATCTACAAAACGCCATACTTCTTCAAAAGTATTATACATTGGCGTTGGCGCAACTCGGATGACATTTGGCTCACGCCAATCTAAAACAACACCATTGGCAATCAAGTAATTGAATAATTCTTTCCCCCTATTCCTAGCAGAAATGGACAATTGGCAGCCCCTTTCTGCTGGATGCTTTGGTGTAAGAAGGTCATAATGATAACCTTGTTCATTGAGTTCATCCAATAAAAATTCTAAATAACCTGTTAATTGGATACTCTTAGTGCGCAATTGCTCAAAACCAGCCTGCTCAAATAGCTCCAAACTGGCTTTGTAAGGCGCAAGCGCTAGAATAGGGGCATTACTTAACTGCCATCCTTCTGCACCATACATAGGTACGAACTCTTTTTCCATTAAAAATCGGCGTTCCTCGTCATGCCCCCACCATCCTGCAAAGCGCGGTAAATCAGGACGTTCTGCATAACGCTCGTGGATAAAAACGCCACTTAATCCTCCTGGACCACTATTCATATATTTGTAGCTGCACCAAGCAGCAAAATCAACTCCCCAATCATGCAAATGTAGTGGAACGTTACCAGCGGCATGGGCTAAATCGAACCCAACGATTGCACCAACTTGATGCCCAGCCTCAGTGATAGCCGATAGATCAAAAAATTGCCCTGTGTAATAATTTACGCCCCCCAATAGCACTAAGGCTAGTTGTTCTCCATGTTGAGCAATAATATTGATAATATCCTCCTTTCTAAGGAGTGCTTCGCCCTCTCTAGGTATTATTTCAATGATGGCATCATCGGGATGAAACCCGTGAAATTTAACTTGGCTTTGAATAGCGTATTGATCAGAAGGGAAAGCCCCTCCTTCCATCAAAATTTTATACCGCTGCTGCGTAGGTCGGTAAAAAGACACCATTAATAAGTGTAAATTGACCGTAAGCGTATTCATAACTACTAATTCTGATTCTTTTGCACCAACAATTTTGGTCAAATGCCTATTTAATAGCCTATGATAAGTTGTCCAAGGACGCTCCCCGTCAAAATGACCTTCCACTCCTAACGCTTTCCACTGCGCCATTACTTGTTCAAGTGCTGTTTGTACATTTTTGGAAGGCAACCCTAGTGAATTACCACAAAAATAAATGGAATCTTTGCCCTGATGTTGAGGAATAGTAAATGCACTTCTTAATGAGCGCAATGGACTCATCGCATCTTGTAATTGAGCATATTCCAAACTATTTTCGTAGGTGACCAAATGTTTTTGAAGTGTCATACTAAAAAAATTCTAGGGCGTAATAAAAATAAATTTTAGTAAAAATAAAGCAAAACAGAGCATTTTATTCACTTTAACTAGGTAGTATTAATATTTTTTTTGCAAAATAGTTGCCGAAAAATCATTTATTTTTTAGTCCCCCCTTGCGCTGCATTAAAAAATGCTGTATATTTACTTAAATTTTTATGAACAACTTGTCGGTGGCAAGTTTTTAGCTGAGTATTCTTCCATTCGTTGATCTTCACTAGAATCTTTCCCTACAGAGTAATTAGAATTTTTGTATTTTTATTTTTAATGTATTTATTTCTTTTTTATTATGAACATTTTTGTTGCTAAGCTAGATTATAACACATCTAGCGATGATCTTCGTGATGCGTTTGAGGCATACGGAGACGTAGATTCTGCTAAAGTTGTAATGGATCGTGAAACTGGGCGATCTAAAGGTTTTGGGTTCGTTGAAATGCCAAATGACGACGAAGGACAAAACGCAATTGATGGATTAAACGAATCTGAATTGGATGGAAGAACAATCGTAGTGAAAAAAGCTACCCCCAAAGAAGATCGTGGCAGTGGCGGCGGTGGCTATGGCGGCGGTAACCGTGGCGGCGGTGGCGGCTATGGTGGTGGTAACCGTGGTGGTGGCGGCGGCTATGGCGGCGGCAACCGTGGTGGTGGCGGCTATGGCGGCGGCAACCGTGGCGGTGGTAGCAACCGTGGTGGTGGCGGTGGTGGATACCGTGATCGCAGTCGCGATAACAACGACAACGATCGTTGGGAATAGATAGATAAAAAATGTCGGTTAGAGTAATGTCTAATCGACATTTTTTTTACTAAGCAGGATGCTATTTCTTTCTTACTATTATTTCTTGTTGTATCACTGGTTTGTATTGAAAAACATGATTAAAAAAATGTAAAATTGTAGGTATTTCCTCAAATTGAACACTTGCAATCTCATGCTTCGCCTCTTCGTAAGTATAGTGTAAATAAGCAACTCCAAGCGATTTTAATCTTTGCACAATCGTGGCAGCACCATCGAGTATAATATAACCTGAATGTATTGGTTCGCAATAATGATGTGCAGCCGTTGCATGAGGCACTAAATTATCTGCTGTGCCATGAAAAAATACTGCTGGAATAGCCTTTTCTCTATGAATGTATCTACTGTCTAATACTGCACCTGCCTGCGACCAAACTATGGCTGGTTGAATGGTATCATAGGTTGTAGTAACGCCCTCAAAAAGCCAGTCTTTCATGTAAACGGCGTTTAATGCCATTTCAGCGCCTGCACTGCTTCCACCTACGACTATTTGATCCTTTTTAATGCCAAGCATTGTTGCATTTTGCTGAATAAACAGTAGGGCATCCCACATATCATAAGCACTTTCTCTAAACACATTCATCTTCTCACTTCTAGGACAGTCGCAACCAAAACCAGTCGCTTGCTGCTTTCGCAGTAAGCGGTAACTCATAGAAATAGCCACGTATCCAGCCTCTGCCAAAGTGTTCATTAGCTTCACTTCTTGCCCGCCATCTCTGCTTCCACTGCTAAACCCGCCTCCATGAGCCCACAGCACAACGGGACGTAGGGAATTATTGTCGGTGGCTTTTTCGTAAACATCTATTTGCAAACTTTCGCCGTCTTTCACAGCGTACTCATAAGTTCGCTTTTGAATGGATTGTGCCTTTGAGGGTGCTATTGCAAGAAAGCAAATTAAAATAATTAGATTGTTGGTTATTTTCATTTTTGTTATTCGTTTTGCTTAAATGACAATAAAACTTGCGCTTTGTCGCTCTTCATTTTTCTCTATAACCACAAAATAAAGCCCTTTTCCCCAGTTATTGACGTTTACGGTGAATTTAGTTTCACCAAAACAGCAAGGCGTTATAGTTTTTTGGTACACTAGCTGTCCTAATGAATTAATCACTCGAACTTGAAAATCGTCAAAGTCAGGTGTTTCATACTGAATGGTTAATTCCTCCAAAACAGGATTAGGGGCAAGGGTCATTATCTTAAATGATTGTCCAGTGGTGCTGTTAGGATTCAACACTTCATTCAAATAGCGAACACTGTTATAGATGTTGAGCCTACCTCCAGAAGAAGTCACTTCCTCTAAGTTTTCATTTTTATCTACTCCTTTGAGCATAGCATTTTTTACTAGAAGTGCGGCAGCGGCAGGATTATTACAACTTAAATCAGCCAGTTCTTGGGAAGGCAAACTATACAATAGGGCTATTGCTCCCGCCACATGAGGCGTAGCAGCCGACGTCCCACTAAAAGTACTGTAGCGATTGCCAGAAAAGGTAGTCAACACTTCTGTAGGTGCCCCTAAATCAATCGTTGTTTTACCAAAAGCACTGTTAGCGGTTCGGTTATCATTCATGTCAGTACTCAGTACAGAAATAATAAAATCGCTTGGGCAGCTTGAAGGAATATCACCTACTTCATCAGAGTTGATAGGGCTATTTTTAGCAGCATTGATGGAAAGTATGCCTAGTTTTCCTAATTCTTCTTGAATTAAATTCCATATATTGTTGGCTTCGCAAATTTGAACTTCAGTCAAACCAAACGAAGAATTAACGGCTACGATAAATGCACCCTCATTGCCTTTTGAACAGTTATATTTTCGTCGAAATTCAGCAATATAGTTGTACCCCTCAATGATTTGAGCAGTGGAGTTAGCATATTGTGTGCAAAGCATTTTCACTTTCCAGTTGATGCCTGTAATACCGATACCATTATCTCCGACAGCACCAATAATACCACTTACAGGAACGCCATGTATCGGTGATTGTCTGAATCGGTTGGAGTTGCTTCCAAAATTCCAACCATGCATATCGTCTATGTATCCATTGTTGTCATCGTCAATGCCATTATTAGGAATTTCACTAGGATTTATCCAAATATTATCTTTCAAATCTTCATGGTCAACAGAAAAATCGGTGTCCACTATGGCCACTACAATTTCATCGCCGTTGGCTGTTTTTCCACCTTTACTAATTTCCCACACACGAGGTGCTTGTATGCGTTCGAGAGAAAATTGCTCACTGTATCTAGGGTCGTTAGGGATATTTCTCGTTTCTACGGCTACATCCCAGATTGCATTTTTCACTAACGGATGGTGAAGCACTTGTTGCAGCAATCTATCTTTGCTCAATTTAGTGGAAGATAAATCAAAGAGATGAATATTTAAACTGTCAAACAAAGTGCGATTGAAGGATAAATCCCAGTCGCTATTCATCAAAAATTGCTTCGAGGAAACTTCTAATTTAAGTTGAATAATGATGCCACTTTGAGCTTTCACATTCCAGAAGCCCCCCAGAATAAAACCAAGCAATATTATTTTCTTCATGAGATAGTAAGAATTTTGATGCAATGCACATTACGCCACCAAAAACAATAGCATAGTGATAACGCACAATTACTTTTCCTCGTTTACAAGTGCTAATTTCCCATCTTGGCTCAGAGCTAATCGAGTGATATTTTTGATGCTATAATACCTAAAATCAGCTAGTTCCTTCCAGCCTTTTTCATTGTCATAAACAGGGTGGTATTTGAAGAGCTTACTTCCTGAACCCATCAGATAAGTGCCATCATCTAGTAGGACGAAATCTTCACTTCCTGGTAGCGTGGGAATAATAATGTCAGATTTGAAATTTGGATCATAAATATTCATGGACTTGATGTACCAAGTACGAGGGGTAACTTTATGAACAAAAGCAAGATGCCCTGTACGAGGCACTACTTTAAGGCAACGCCCAATATTCCTAGTTAGTTCTTTAACCTCATCTGTTCTTACATCAGCAATGGCTAATCTAGGTTCATCGCCTGTCAAAAATAAAGCTATTTTTTGGCTGTTGAGCCATTGAAAATAGCCTACATTATTAACATATTTAAATACTGGTTTTCCATTAGACAGCCTATCTACTGGAAATTGCCAAAGTCGTTGGGTGCCATCCGCCTCCACACGCACAGCGGAGAAACTAAATCTATCGGGAGTAACCGAGGGCGAATATTCTGATTCTAAGGTTTGCGTTACTTGAGATTTGGTCTTTCGATAGAGATCGAGCAAGTAAATATCGGTTTGCTTCTCATTGGGATATTGGGTAGTAAAAAATAACTCCCCACTACTAACAAAAGTCGGTTGATTATTATATCCTCTTGAATTAAATTCAGTGAGGTAAACAGGATTGCTAAACTGAATCTCTCGTTCATTTTTCTTCTGAATATCAAACAAATAAATATTAGAAACGACTGGTTGGGCCAATGAGCTTAATCCAAAAAGCATCCCAAGTAGAGGTAAAGCAATACGACGCATCATATCAGGTTTTAAATTGTTGTTTTTACTTTCACGCCATAAATTTAGAAAAATTGTGTAGAATTTGATTTGTTTTGAACTTGCAATCGTAGAATGGACTTTTCCAGTGGTCTAAATCATTTATTAGTCAATACAATATGAACTATGTTAGCCAAACGAATTATCCCGTGCTTAGACATTAAGGATGGTAGAACCGTGAAAGGCATAAATTTTGTAAATCTCAAAGATGCCGGCGACCCTGTTGAATTAGGAGCTTTATATAGCGAGCAGGGTGCTGACGAACTGGTGTTCCTGGATATCACTGCAACGCATGAACGGCGAAAAACACTAGCGGCATTAGCCAAAGAGATTGCCGCACATTTGAATATCCCTTTCACGATTGGCGGCGGTATTAGCACCGTTGCAGATACAGAAGTATTACTAGCATCGGGAGCAGATAAAGTATCCATTAATTCAGCAGCCGTGCGTAATCCACAATTAATTGAAGATTTAGCCAAGCGTTTTGGCAGCCAGTTTGTCGTGATTGCTATTGATGCAAAAATGATAGACAATGAATGGGTCGTCCATTTGAATGGTGGTCGAGTCCCTACGAATAAGTATTTATTCGATTGGGCAAAGGAAAGCGAAAACAGAGGGGCTGGCGAAATTTTATTTACGTCCATGAATCACGATGGCACAAAGATGGGTTTTGCCAATGAGGCACTCGCTGAAATATCTAGTGCGCTTAAAATCCCTGTCATTGCTTCGGGTGGAGCGGGCAATATGGAACATTTTTACGATGTTTTTACTCAAGGTAGAGCCGACGCTGCATTAGCTGCAAGCATTTTTCATTTCAAAGAAATAGGCATTAGCGATTTAAAGCACTACCTGAAACAGCGTCAAGTAACTGTACGTGTATGATTTTTCTAAATATGATGTCAAATACGCTTATATTTTTATGTTTCTTTGCAAAAAAAACATGAAAATTAAACCGACTGTTATTTTCGACATGGATGGCGTTATCATAGATAGCGAACCGATTCATAGAGGTATTACTGTAAATTATTTTGCTAAAAGAGGGGTTCATCTCAAACAAGAAGAGCTGGAGCTATTTGTAGGTTCTTCTGCCAAAATGAACTTGACATACATCAAAAATACGTACCAACTCAATGAGCCTATTGAAGTGTATATGAGCGACCTCAAAAAACAATTTATGCAATATTTAAGAGCAGCCACTGACTTACAGCCTATTGCAGGAACAAGGGAATTAATAGAAACACTAGCCGCTGCTGATTATCAACTTATTTTAGGCTCTTCCGCCAATCGAGCAAACATTGACTTAGTGCTCTCTCTTTTTGGGCTAACCCATTTTTTCTCGCACAAAGTAAGCGGTGCAGAATTTCCTGAATCAAAACCTAATCCTGCTATTTTCTTAAAAGCGGCTGAGTTAGGTGGAGTTTCTCCCAATCAATGCTTAGTCATTGAGGATTCTAAAAATGGTGTAACTGCGGCAAAGGCAGCGGGCATGGCTTGCATTGGTCATCAAAATCCAAATTCAGGAAAGCAAGATATTACCCATGCAGATGTTGTAGTGCAGCGTATGAGTGATATTTCCTTAACCTTGATAGAGGAGCTACTAAAAAAATATGCGTCAAAGACGTTAAATTAATTTTGAAATCGACAAATAATCATTACTTTTGCACTCATTTTTGAACAATAGTAAATTTTGAAATTATGTTTGCAATAGTCACTATTGCTGGTCAACAATTTAGAGTTGAACAAGGGCAAGAGATTTACGTCCACCAGCTAGCGGCATCAGAAGGCGACAAACTATCCTTCGACCAAGTACACCTTATACAGAATGGAGAAAGTGTACGAATTGGCAAACCCACAGTAGCCGGTGCTAAGGTAGATGCTACTGTGATAAACCACGCTAAAGGAGATAAAGTAATTATCTTCAAAAAGAAACGAAGAAAAGGATATGTGCGCAAAAAAGGACATCGGCAGCGTTTTACTATGATAAGCATAGACGCTATTGTTGGGTAATTAAGATAAATGTTGTTAACTTTAACTTGAAAAAATATTAAATCATGGCACATAAAAAAGGGGTCGGTAGTTCCGATAACGGTCGCGATAGTCATAGTAAACGCTTAGGCGTAAAGTTATTTGGAGGGCAAACTGCTAAAGCAGGTAACATAATTATTCGCCAAAGAGGAACAAAGTTCCATGCAGGAGCAAATGCTTACTTGGGTAAAGACTTCACTATTCATGCTGCTGTGGATGGCAAAGTAGTATTCAAAAAAAGCCGTCTGAACAGAACTTTTGTTAGTGTTGTACCTGCCTTCAAAGAGGTAGCCGAAACAGTAGCTCCACTTCCTAATACCAAACCAGCTACACCTGCCGAACCAGTACATGAAGAGGTTGTGATAGCGAACGCACCAGCAGATGATTTAACAAAAATTGAAGGTATTGGTCCTAAAATTGCGGAACTATTAAATAATGCTGGTATTACTACATTTGAAGCCTTAGCAGCAACAGATGCAGATAAAGTAAGCGCCATACTAGAGGAAGCAGGAGGTCGTTACAAAGCGCATGATCCAACTACTTGGCCCAAACAAGCAGCTATGGCTGCATCTGGTAATTGGGAGGAATTAAAAACCTACCAAGATTATTTGGATGGTGGAAAAGAACCCACTAAGTAAATAACGCATAAGGATAGATTATAAGAAGGAATTAGCACCCTTTGTGCCAATTCCTTTATCATGTAAACCAGTCATGCAATATTTTTTGATTTCCTTGTTTGCGCTTGCTCTACTTTACGTTTCATCCATTTTCATTATGCAGCGTTTTCAGCAACGTTTAATTTTTCAAGGAAAACCTTCCATTCCAGAAACAAAGTATCAATTTGAACACCCTCATCAGGAAATTTGCTTATTTCATTCAGATGGCACTTCAGTGCATGGGCTTTATTTTCAAGTTACTCATTCTAAGGGGGTAATACTTTATTTTCATGGCAATTCTAAGAATCTAGAGCGATGGGGCAAAGAATATGCTACTTTTGTAGCAAGGTCTTACGATGTTTTACTCATTGATTATCGAGGTTACGGAAAAAGTAAAGGCACTAGTAGCGAAGAAAATCTTTACCAAGATGCTCGAAAAGCCTATGAATGGCTAACCCAAAGGTATCCTGCAAGTAAGATTGTGTTGTATGGTCGCTCATTGGGGGCTGCTATAGCTTCAAAATTAGCGACAGAAGTACCCGCAAAACTATTGATTCTGGAAACACCCTTTAGTAGTGTAGCAGGTGTTTTTGGTGCGAGGCTGCTACTAACTGATTTTCCCTTAAAACTGCGCTATGAACTATCAAATGCTAAAAATATTTCCCAAGTGCCTTACCCTATACATATTTTTCATGGGACAAAAGATAGCGTAGTTCCTTATAGAGAGGCTATTCGCTTGAAGCCCTTACTTCAAGCAAAAGATAGTTTTACTACAATAAAAGGTGGAACGCACCGAAACATTACCTCTTCCGATATTTATCAAAAGAAGTTGGCTGAATTGCTTTTTTAATGTAGCTATGTATGAGTAAGCGAAATAAACTACTAAAATTTGCGGATTTACTGTCTTTTCCACACGTTTATGAAAATTTCAATCCTAAACAACCGACGCTATTGGGTCAAAACGGCGAAGCGGTTGACCTAAAAGGCAAATGGAGTCAAGTTCACTTTCAGAATGCTCAACCCATCACCTTAGAACTCGCCTGTGGCAAAGGGCATTATACTTTAGGTTTAGCACAGCGCTACTCCAACCGCAATTTTATTGGCGTTGACATCAAGGGGGCACGTATATGGCGAGGTGCAAAAACAGCTTTAGAAAATAAATTGAACAACGTCGCTTTTTTGCGTACACGGATTGAGCAAATTCAATACTTCTTCGAGCCTAATGAAGTGCATGAAATTTGGATTACCTTTCCCGACCCTTTTCTCAGCAACACCAATGCTAATCGTCGCTTAACCAGTCCCTATTTTTTGGAACTGTATCAACAACTTCTTATTCCAAAGGGATTAATCCACCTAAAAACTGACTCTGCCGAGTTATACGAGTTTACATTGAACACTTTAAAAGAAGTAAGCACTTTTAAAATAAATTATCAAAATGATGACATTTACGCTCAACCCTTACTAATAGAAGAATTGTCTATCAAAACAGAATATGAACAAATACATCTAAAGGCAGGAAAAAGTATCAAATACGTTCAATTGCAATCCACAAAATAATTTGATCCTAATAGTTAGTTTCGAGATAAAGCATATGGAAAAATCACTTAGACACAATAAAACAATCATTTTTAGGTTTTTTATGAATACTTGATAACAAAATGTATAGCTATTCTGCATTTCTAATGAACAATGCCTATTATTGACTCAACTTTAATAGCTACGTTTGCAACTATATTTATCTTAAGACTAAAAACAGATGAACTATATGTTAACAAGCGTTCAGCGTTGTTTATTCGTTTTCCTTGAAAATATATCAACACAAGCAATAACACTATGGATGGAATTAAAATCCTTTGGGCAGACGACGAGATAGACCTGCTGAAACCACAAATTATGTTCCTTGAAAAGAAAGGGTACGAAGTAATTACGGTTACTAATGGACATGACGCTTTAGAAGAATGCGACGAGAATAACGACATTGATGTTGTGTTTTTAGATGAAAGTATGCCCGGTTTGACTGGTTTAGAAGCACTAGAACAAATCAAAAATAAACATCCGCATCTTCCGGTAGTGATGATTACCAAAAATGAAGCAGAAGATGTGATGGAAGAGGCTATTGGCGCACAGATTACTGACTTTTTGACTAAGCCGGTTAATCCTAGCCAAATTTTATTGACCTTAAAAAAAATTATTGACAACAAACGCTTAGTGCGGGAGAAAACTTCTGCTGATTATCAGCAAGAGTTCCGTCAAATCCTGATGGAAATCAATAGCGGTTTGGATTACAATGAATGGGTAGATATTTACCGTAGGGTGATTAACTGGGAATTGAAAATTGATGCTTCTAAATCAGTTGGGATGGCGGATATTCTCTCGATGCAGAAAAGTGAGGCAAATGTTGCTTTCTCTAAGTACATCGAAAAAAACTACACAGGATGGGTACAAGGCAAAAAAGACGGTCCACTTATGTCGCATAATTTAATGCGAAATAAAATTTTACCCTACTTGAGTGAAGACACACCGTCCATATTGTTGGTACTTGATAATTTGCGCTACGATCAATGGAGAGTACTCGAACCTATTTTTACTGATTACTTCCGAACAGAAGAAGAAGATTATTTCTATAGCATATTACCTACTTCGACGCAATATAGCCGCAACGCTATCTTTGCCGGCATGATGCCTTCTGAAATTGAACGCCATTACCCTGATTGGTGGAAAAATGACGTGGATCAAGGAGGGAAAAATCTACATGAACACGACTTATTAGCCTCGCAAATTAAGCGATTGGTGCGCAAAAATATTCGCTTCGACTATATCAAGGTAACGAACATCAATAAAGCAAAAGAGGTAAACGATAACATTATCAACTACTTAAACAATAATTTAACCGTTATTGTGTACAATTTCATTGATATGCTTTCCCACGCACGCACTGAAATGGAAGTGCTGAAAGAATTGGCGGGCGACGAAACTGCTTACCGCTCTTTGACGCACTCTTGGTTTTCGCACTCGCCACTTTGGGAGGCTTTGCGCAAAGCTGCCGAGCGAAATATTCAACTTTTTATTACTACCGATCATGGAACAATCCGCGTGAATACCCCTTCAAAAGTAGTAGGCGACCGAGAAACGACTACAAATTTGCGCTACAAAGTAGGTCGCAACTTGAAGTATGAAAGACGCGACGTATTAGAAATTAGAGACCCTAAAGATGCTATGCTGCCGCGCCCTAATGTAAGTTCTGCATTTATTTTTGCTAAGGAAGATAAGTTTTTTTTGTATCCAAATAATTACAACCATTTTAACAACTATTATAAAAACACTTTTCAGCATGGCGGTATCTCCTTAGAGGAAATTATTTGCCCTTTCATTCGGTTAAAATCAAAATAATATTCTTCCATCGCTTTTAGCGGTGATTATCCCTTCAAGCGTCTTTTTATTTGCTTATTTTTGTTTTATTGATTTCATTTCAGCTAAAACAAAACAAAGCACAATGAAACGCCGACATTTTTTGCAAATTACTAGCGCTGGTGCATGCACTACACTGCTCGCACCTAGCGCCATATTGACTAAACCTATTGCACCGAAAGTAATGACCGTAAATGGTTGGGTCAATAAAAGGCAAATGGGACTTACACTACCACATGAGCATATCATGGTAGATTTCATCGGTGCTGCCCAAATAGATACCTCCGTTTATAATATTCAAGAAATGTACGAAACCGCACTGCCTTTGCTGATGAAGCTAAAGGAATTTGGCTGCACTACTTTTATTGATTGCACCCCTAATTATTTAGGGCGTTCCCCCTTGTTGCTCCAGCAACTTTCCAATGCTACGGGCTTACATATTATTACTAATACAGGTTATTATGGTGCTGTTGACCACAAATACCTCCCTGAACATGTCAAAACAGAAACACCGCAAGCACTCGCTAATCGCTGGATTAAAGAGTGGGAAGAAGGAGTAGATGGGACAAACATTCGACCAGGCTTTATGAAACTAAGCGTTGGCGACGCTCCAATTTCTGATTTGCAACGAAAAATCATTGAAGCTGGTGCCATCGCTCATAAAGCAACCGGTTTGACGATTGCGGTGCATACTGGTGGAGGCGGTGCTGTATTGGAAGAACTGGACATTATAGAGCGGCAAGGGGTACATCCTTCTGCATTTGTTTGGATTCATGCTCAAAATGAAAAAAATACAGCAATTCATCTTCAAGTTGCTCGAAAAGGAGCATGGGTAGAATTTGATGGGCTTTTTCCGTTCAATTATCAATTAAGCGAAACAAAACAACAGGAATACCTGAATTATTTATTGATGATGAAGCGAGAAAAATGCTTGCACCGTACCTTAATATCGCAAGATTCGGGTTGGTATGACACAAACAAACCGAGGGGTGGCCGCTTTCTACCGTTTCATTTGATATTCCAAGATTTTCTACCGCTCCTACGCAAAGAGGGATTCACAAATAAAGAAATCAATTTGTTGTTCAAAGAAAATCCTTATCGGGCTTTTGTGGTGCGCAAGCGACTAAAGGCGACAACTTATTGAAATTATTGCAAGCTAGTTGATTACAGAAAATTTATAAATCGTACGGGTACGATAAGTTTCTCCTGGTTGCAATAGCGTGGAAGGAAAATCAGGTTGATTAGGTGAATTTGGAAAATGTTGAGTTTCTAAACAAAATCCTGACCTTTTAGTGTATGTTGTTCCTTTACCTTGCAAAGTACCATTCAAAAAATTACCGCTATAGAACTGCACACCAGGCTCTTCGGTAAAAACTTCCATGAATCGTCCAGTCGTAGGTTCATAAGCAGTAGCCGCTAAAGTTAATTCTTTGCCCATTTTATTGAGTACAAAGTTGTGGTCGTAACCTCCTGCAAGTTGAATTTGCTCATGAGCATCTGATATGCGTGCACCAATAGGAGTAGGTGAAACAAAATCGAAGGGAGTTTCTTTTGTCGCCTGAAGAACACCGGTTGGTATCAAAGTTGCATCCACTGGTAAGAAAGCATCCGCTACTATTCTTAATTCGTGATGTAGAATATCCCCATTGCCTACACCTGCTAGGTTAAAATAAGCGTGATTCGTCAAGTTGACTGGCGTAGTCTTATCGGTAGTAGCTTCGTAAGTAATGGTCAATTCATTTTCATTATTAATCCAATAGTGAACCCTTATAGAAAGATTACCAGGATAACCTTCTTCACCATCAGCACTTAAATAGGTGAGTGATAAACCAATAGCTTCTTCTTTTTCTACGACTTCAGCCGCCCAAAGGACTTTATCAAGCCCTTTGATGCCACCATGTAGATGGTTTTGTCCATTATTCACGGCTAAAATGTATTCCTCTTCGCCAATCCTAAACTTGCCTTTAGCAATTCTGTTGCCATATCTTCCAATTAAAGCACCAAAATAAGGCGACTGATTCAAATATTGTTCTAAACTATCAAATCCTAACGTAATATCTTCTAAGTTGCCCAACTTATCAGGTGTAAGCAAATGGGTAATAATGCCTCCATAATTGGTGATGCGCACTTCCATACCATTTGCATTTTTGAAGCGATAGAGTTGCGCCTCGCCCACAGAAGTTTTCCCAAATTGGACGACATCATAAGTGAGTTGTTGGGAGGATTTATTCATGTCTTCTGTTTTCGGCGTAGTACATCGAAAGATGAAAACAGGGCTAAAAACTAATATCCACAAGGTGTTAAACCTTATACGAAATGAGATGTACTTTGCCATGTTAGTTTTACGTTTTGAACAAAGCCTTTTGAAGTGAAGCAACTTCAAAAGGCTTTAAAGTATAATTAAGTTACTGCTATTTAGCATGTGAACCATGCTTGATTTCGCTTATTTCAAGATAGTAACCCGATGTTAGTTTATCGCGAATAGCAGAAAATGCTTCTAAGGTAATATTGACATCCTCTTCTGTATGGGCAGCCGTTGGAATTAATCGCAGCAAAATCATACCTTTTGGTACTACTGGGTAAACGACCACAGAGCAGAAAATATCGAAATTTTCCCTCAAGTCAAGTACCAATTCAGCCGCCTCCATTGGCATTCCATTTAGAAAGACAGGCGTAACGCAGCTATTAGAGTTGCCTGTACTGAACCCTCTTTCTAATAAGCCTTTGCGTAACATATCTACATTGCTCCAAAGTTTGGAGCGCAATTCTGGCATGGAACGAAGTAACTCCAATCGCTTTAAGTTGCCTGCCACAATAGGCATTGGTAGCGACTTTGCAAAAATTTGCGAACGCATAGTATATCTCAAATAGTCAATGATGGGGGCTTCTGATGCCACAAACG
>DAITMC010000034.1:0-21991 GCA_036835365.1 Saprospiraceae bacterium | reverse complement strand
CACTTTGACCAAACAGTTACTATTTCGCTTCAACAACAAAATCTGGAAGAACAACCTAAAGAACTGCCCTTTTGGGCGAAATATTTAGAAGCCGTAGTGGTGGAAATGCAGGCAAGGGGACATCGCCTTCTAGGTATTCATGGGGTATTGCACGGCGACATTCCTACAGGTGCAGGACTTTCTTCTTCCGCAGCCTTATGTAGCGGCTTCATTTTTGGACTAGCACATTTCAATCAACTTTCCCTTTCTCGCTTAGAAATGGTAATCATTGCTCAAGCGGCCGAACACAGAGTAGGGTTGAATTGTGGTATCATGGACCCCTATGCCTCCTTGCATGGCAAAGCGAATCATCTCATTTTACTGGATTGTCAGACCAATCAATCGGAGTATATTCCAATATACTTGGGAGAATACAGCTTGGTCTTAATTGATTCTAAAGTCAAGCACTCTTTAGCCGCTGATTCGGGTTACAACGAGCGGCGACAATCCTGTGAACGTGTCGTGGCGACGATTAAGTCTGTTCACCCTGAAGTGAATAGTTTGCGAGATGTAGATTTCGCTTTGTTGCGCCAATTTGAAAACCAATTTAATGCAATAGACTACAAAAGAGCAAAATACGTATTGGAAGAAAATCAAAGAGTTCATTATAGTATTGCTGCACTACGACAAAATCGACTCCCCACAGTAGGACAATACCTGTATCAATCGCATTATGGGTTGCGGCACGACTATGAGGTGAGTGTTCCAGAACTTGATTTGTTGGTGGATTTAACTAAACCCTTTCACGAAGTGCTGGGCGCACGTATGGTCGGTGGTGGTTTTGGTGGTTGTACTATCAATTTGATTAAAACATCAAGTAAAGCAGTGATTCTGAATGAAATCACTCAGCGTTATTACCATACTATCGGCATTACGCCAGAGGTGTATGAGTTTAATCTTGTGGAAGGGGTACACGTTCATCCATTGTTTAACGTTTAAAATTCCTGAATTAACTCCTTGACAATCAAGCTCATTTTAGGAGCAACTTGTTGCACGACTGCTACTACTTCCTCTAAAGTGGTGGGCGTTAGTTCCTCCATAGGGAAACATTTATTGGATACTACGGAAAGCACAAAAACAGGTAATTCCATATGTTTCGCCACCAGCACTTCTGGAATAGTGGACATCCCGACTACATCCGCTCCCATCAGGTGAATGAATTTATACTCCGCAGGCGTTTCGAGATTTGGACCCTGCCAACCAAAATAAACGCCTTCGTGGGCACGAATGGCATTGGCGGCTGCAATGGCAAGTGCTTTGGCATTCAACTGCCGATTGTAGGTGAACATCATATCGGGGAAGCGCGGACCGATGCGCTCATCGTTTTCGCCACGCAATGGATTTTCTACATGAAAATTGATGTGGTCTTTGATGAAAACAATATCGCCCGCTTCGTAAGCAGCATTGGTGCTACCAACCGCATTGGAAATAATTAAATGTTGAATACCTAAATATTTTAATACACGAATCGGAAAAGTTACTTGCTGCATCGAGTAGCCCTCGTAATAATGAAATCGCCCTGACATGGCAACTACTTTTCTGCCCGCTAAATAACCAAATACCAGTTCTCCTTTATGACTTTCTACGGTTGAGACGGGGAAATGCGGCAATTCACAATAGTCAAAAGCCGCCACAACTTCAATTTCGTTAGCTAAGTCGCCCAGTCCTGTGCCTAGCACAATGCCAAAATCTGGCTGGAAGCCAGTCCTTGATTGGAGGTACTCAATGGTTTCGTTTATCTTTTCAAGAAGGTTCATCATTCGACGGCTTGTATTGGTACGAATTATTTTCAGTGGCAAATAAACGATAAAATAACGAAATCTGTCAAACGTTCCGATTTTTAAGTTCTTCGTTTAGTCTTCCTAGAGAAATGTCAGTTTCTTCTCGCTCTATTCTTCCGTAGGCGACCGTTGATATATCTATCTGCTCTGCTACCTATTCTTGTTTAAGTTCTTTTAACCGTCTGACTTTTCTAATGTTATCACCTATTTGTTCCATTTTCATATAGTTGTGCGATTATTGTTAAAAAAAGTAAATTTTGAATACTGTAAATATAACCCAAAATCATTGATTTTGAATGCTTTACTATGGAATTTTGTACCATCAATACGGTACAGTTCAATTGGTGTAATTACAAAATTTGTTTTTCGTTCACGGAGATTTTTCATCAACTTAATTATCCATGCAAAATAGCAGTGCGGATGGTCTCCTTAAAGATGAAAAGCACACATCATTTTTCTAACACTTTTAATCACGGATTTTAGTATTAAATTATCGTTGCTGTTTTTGTTAGTCTTAGGGGTATTGTCTTGTTCAAAACAACAGGAAAATCAATTGATTCAAGATGAAGTCTTTGATACCGTAGTGTCAGAGGCATACGAAATTTTCTCTCAAAAGCCTTTTGATACGTTTCTGGATGATGAGTTGAAAGAGCTAATAGCGAAGCCATCTCTCAGCAAAGATGAATTAAAAAGAATGGAGGATTTATCCAATGTTACCTTGAACAAGATTTTAGCTCAAAGCGTTTCTCTAAAAATAGCATATAATGATATGTTGGAGTTTGGTTTGTCTCAACAACAATTAAAAGATGAGTTGTTGAAAAGTGGTATGAAAGTAAAAGCCAAATTTACCACAAACGAAGTTGAATCGCTTTGTATTTCTTGTAACACTACAGCATGCGGGAGTGCTACTTATTTTTATCTTACAGGTAATATGGTTCTAGGGCTCACAGGAATGCTTGTTGATTGTGGTTAGGTTTAAACTAAATTTACTTATTATGAAAACTTACATTTTTAACTTTGTAGTAGGTCTAGGCATTGCTGTATTTGGGCTTTTTACAGGTTTTACTTTATTGATGGCTTTTCTATTGATTCCTAATGCTATGGAAGAAGATACGCAATCACTTTTTTTAGGTTATACTTTTGTTTCTTTAATTTCTTCATCCTTATTCATCTTTTTTATGATAAGGTCGAATTACTTTGAGAAATGGCTGAGGTAGTAACGTACTGTCTAAAGTTGTTTATTACATTTATTTTCCGAAGGCTCAAACCTTCGGAAAATAAATGTAACCTTAATCTACCAACATGGTGGCAGTGTCTAATTGTTGCTGCTTGATATGCTCAGGCAAGACTCTAAACTCGTACTGTTGATTGCGCAACTGCGGAATAAATCCAGCTTCTCTGATGGCTTTTTGAATGCCATCGGCAGTGAATCGGAAGCGTGCGCCAGCCGCAGAAACCACATTTTCTTCAATCATAATGCTACCAAAATCGTTTGCCCCTGCATGAAGCGTAATTTGCGCTACTTTTTTGCCTACCGTCAGCCAAGAAGATTGAATATTGATGATATTTGGCAACATAATTCTGCTCATCGCAATCATGCGCACATATTCATCTCCGGTGGAGTTATTTCTAGCACGTTTTAAATTGCGTAAAATGGTATCGTAGTCTTGGAAGGGCCAAGGAATAAAGGCTAAAAAGCCTTTAGCATCTGCTGGTTTTTCTGCTTGCACTTGCCGCAGTGCTGTAAAATGCTCCATGCGTTCCAAATTGGTTTCAATGTGTCCAAACATCATAGTGGCTGAAGTGGTCAAGTGCAGTTGATGCGCTGCTCGCATGACATCGAGCCACTCTTGCCCACCACATTTGCCCTTTGAGATTAAGCGTCGAACGCGGTCGCTTAAAATTTCAGCCCCAGCACCTGGCAATGAATCCAGCCCTGCTTCTTTTAAGGCTTTGAGCACTTCGTAATGTGTGGATTTTTCCAATTTTGTGATGTGCGCAATTTCGGGTGGACCGAGTGCATGTAGTTTTAGATTCGGGTACAACTCCTTGAGTTGTTTGAATAAATTGACGTAAAAATCAAGCCCCAAATCAGGATGATGTCCTCCTTGTAATAGTAATTGTTCGCCGCCAAATTCAAAGGTTTCTTCAATTTTTTGTTTATATTCTTCAATGGTGGTAATATAGGCTTCTTCGTGTCCAGGTCGGCGATAAAAATTGCAGAATTTACAATTGGCAATACAAACGTTGGTGGTGTTGCTATTTCGGTCAATAATCCAAGTGACGATATTCCCTGGCACATGGTGCTGCCGCAACTGATTGCCTACATACATCAACTCAGCAGTAGTGGCTTGCTCAAATAAGAACACCCCTTCCTCTGCACTCAAAAACTCCAAATTCAAAGCCTGCTGCAATAAATCATCTACGCGCATAAATCAAATCGTTATAATGTAAAATCATTTTTACATCATTTCAACAAGCATTTGTTGTTGTCGGTTGTATAAAGGTTAACTTATTTTCATTTATTTTTGAAAGCATTACATTTGGGTTGTTCAAGAGGTATAATAATAGGTAAAAAAGGAGCAATTTGTTCCCACTTAAATGAACGGTAAGTAACTTCATTTGCTTTGTATCACTTTTTTGCATTAACTTTGAGCTATAATACTTAGTTAAATATGATGAATACATTAATACAGTTCCATAGACATCGAATACCGTTTTCGCCAATACTAAAAAGCCTTGTGTTTTTATCTTTCCTCACTTTATCCAGTTGTGGACTATTTGATGATGAAGTGGTTAAAATTGAAGACGGAAAGTCAAATAATGGGCTTAGTCTAGGCAATCCTTCTGATGCGCAAGCTAGTTTTTTAACGCCCAATAACTATTTGATTGATCGACCTCAATATACTTTGTCGTTTAACAACGAAAAAGGCATTCCCAACTGGGTAAGTTGGCATTTAGACCGCTCTTGGCTAGGTACTGCTTCTCGAAATGAATCTTTTATCACAGATATTGCCGTTCCAGTAGAATGGAAACGGGTAACTACTTCTGATTATACAGGTTCTGGATTTGATCGTGGGCACAACTGTCCTTCCGCAGATAGAACGCGCTCATTGACAGACAATGAAGCGACTTTCTTATTGACTAATATTTTTCCACAAGCGCCAAAACAAAATCAAGGACCATGGAAGGATTTGGAAGATTTTTCGCGCAATTTGGTGCGTAATGGGAATGAGGTGTATATTTTAATGGGTAGCTTTGGTATTGGTGGTATTGGTAGCAATGGCGAACGTGATGCTATTGGTAAAGATGGTCGAGTAACTGTACCAAAATTTGTTTGGAAAGTCATTGTGGTATTGCCCGAAGGTGATAACGATGTGCAACGCATTGATGCTAGCACTCGCGTAATTGCTGTGGTGATGAAAAATGAAAACATTAACTTTCAGCCATGGCACACTTATCGAACGACGGTTAATGAAATTGAAGCCGCCACAGGTTATGATTTACTTTCGGAGTTGCCTATCTTTGTGCAGGCTGTTTTGGAAGACAAAGTAGATGATGGGCCGGTGTAACTTTTTTAGAAAAATCAGGTCTAAAGCAAAGTTGAATTAAGCTATAAATTGATAAATTAGTAAACTATGTTAAATCGTATTCTCACGTTAGGCTTATTGTCCTTATTGGTATTTAGTCTTTCTGCTTGCAAATGGAAAACAACAAAGCAATCCATAAAATACGGCGATGTGTTGAAATCGTCAATAGAATCCTTTGAGAAAAATCGTCAGCGATTTTCAGAGCGAGTTGTCTCTAGCTTAGAAACAGCCAGCCAAGAGTTGGCGACTGAAAATCCAAATTTGGAGAAGGCTTCTAAAGATTTTGAAAAAGAGTGGCGCGACATTCAAAGTCGCTACAGCAAGTTGAAGGACGACTTCCAGAAAGTGGGGGCAAGTTCTACCAATTATTTCACGCAATTAGAAGAATTAAGTTCTGGTATCAATAATGAAAAGTTGCGTCAAGAGGAGTTGGCAAAAAATAAAGAACTAGAGCAGCGTTGGCAAAAAACATTTGAGCAGGCTTCTATCAATATTGAAAAGGTAACTGCTGTTTTAGAATCTGGAAATGATTTTCACCGTGTTTTGGTTGCGTCTAGTATTCGCCAGAAACTCGACCAAAATGTAGAGGAATTGAACAGAATAGCAACACAAGCTAAAGAATTGCTTTCAGAGTTAGAAGTATTCACAGAAGAGGGTCGAAAGTTAGTACGAGGTTAATCATATAGCTAAAATAGTTGATAGTGTTAAAGCAGTAATGCTCCGTCAACATGAACGCAAGCACTTCACCCTTTCAGGGTTTGTTTTTTTATTCTTGTTCTTTTTTATAAAAATGTTACCCCTTTGGGATTTATCTTAACGCGCTATATTATAAGTAGTGAGCAAAAAATTACGATAGTTTTGAATCAATAACGTGATTAAGGAGATAAACTTTTAACTTTCAAGCCCGAAAGGCTGATATGATTATAGCAATAATTGATATAAATCATGTGAACCCCGAAGGGGTGATATCTTTATTATAAATTATAAAAAAAGTCCCCCTTCCGTGCTCATTTTTGTTCCTCTATTAGGGTTAAAGCAATAATGGTCGGGCAAAATGAAAACTAGTCTTTTTAATAGCATTACTGCTTTGAGACTACCAAATAGTTTATTACTATATAGTGATGAGCTATTTTACATAGCTTAATTCTGTCATTTACTACTTTAGTCTCGACTAGAAACAGAAATAAGGTTTTATGGTTTTATGCTGCTGCTCTGCGTTTTTTGTAAGCTACTGCTCCTCGGTAAATAAGCAAACCAAACAGTCCTACACCAAGAAGTAAATAGCCGTAGTTCAACAATCCGAGTTTGCCGTAAACAGCGATATAGGCAATCGAAATTAAGAAAATAGTAGGTAGCTCATTGAATAAACGAAATTGAAAAGGGGTAAACGTGCTAGTGTTGGCTTCCAACTGTTTGATGATGCGCTTACACCAAAGATGATAGCTCGTCATTAAGACTAAAAGAAACAATTTCAAGTGCATCCAGCCAGGTGTGCCATTTTCGATAGAAAGATAATTAGGAATAGTGGCTGAAAAAAGCCCCAAACCCAGCATAATTAGTCCTGCTGTCCAAGTAATCATCATCGCTGGATTACAAATAATGTTATATACTCGCCACTGCATCAATCCGAATTGCGCTTGGAGTATGCTTTTGTCGGGTTCTTGATTATCGCCTGCCTCTCTGTAATACACAAAAATGCGCACTAAATAAAACAACCCTGCAAACCAAGCAACAAAACCGACTACATGCAAGGCTTTAAAAAAAAGTAGCGTATAAGTCATGTTTAAATTTTCGGCAAAAGTAAGGCGTTAAAATAAGTCCTTCAAATTTCTGAGGAAACCTCTTACTCCTGCTTGCGTCATTTTTTGCTCAAGTGCTTTAGCTTCTTCAATCGTTTGGTATGCGCCAACCACTACTTTATAAATTGTTTTCCCATTTACTTCGCTAATATTGACGATAATAGGCGCATTAAATCTACTTTGTAACGATTCCGATTGAATAAGTACATTTCCATAATCAGCGAAAGCACCAATTTGTACCCCCCAACCTTGAGGGGCTTGCTTAGCGACATTAAACCGAAAGAGACCCTGTCCAGAGCGAATACCTACATTAATATCGAAACTTTTGCTCGCTAGGTCATCTTTCCTTCGTAAGGCTTCCGCTACTGCGCGGTCGGCATTTACTCTGCCATAACCATATTTTTGGGAATGACCATTTATATATTCTGAGGGAAGCCCAATTTTATCAGCAGTATCTTGTAATATTTTTTTTACGTCGCGTGCGGTTAAATCTGGATTAGCCGAAAGCATCAGTCCACAAATGCCCGCCACTAAAGGGCACGCACTGGAAGTGCCACCAAAGTGTTTGTAACCATTCCCCCTTGAACGTCCATCGCGCCAAAATTTGAAATTGCCTGTTTCCCACTCCAGTCCTTCATCCCAACTGGCACGCCCTGCAATGATGGGCCAATCGCCATTGGAAGGCGCGCAAATAGACACTTCTATACCTCTGTTGGAGTAGCTAGCATGCTCGTCCTTGCTGGTGGAAGCAGCTACTGCAATAACATCGGGATGGGCGGCGTAAAAATTCACATAATCAATATCATCGTTACCGACTGCAAAAAGGATAATAGCGCCTTTCCCTTTCCTGCCTGTGCGTGCTGCTTTAGCAATAGCAGCCTCTTTCATACTATTGAGTGCAAAAGCCGAATCAGTCGTTCCCCAGCTACAACTAATGATGTCTGCGCCATTTTCGATGCAGTAATCGAACATTTTTTCTGTGGCGCGTGTACTGAATGTCGTGCCATGTATGGGCATAAAACGAGCGTTTGGTGCTGCGCCAACAATACCCTTTCCATTGGCGGCTGCCAATGCTACACTAGCGCAAGGCGTGCCATGGGTATGCCCTGAATCAGCACCAGGTATTTGGTTAACAGTATTTGACAAATTATCAAAAGGGCGATAAACTTTATCTTTTAAATCGGGGTGGTTTAAGTCAAAGCCGTTGTCAATGATAGCTATTACTACGTCGGAACTGCCCGTATGACCTAGTCTTTTCCACGCATCTACCACTTTAGCATCTGCGCCTTTCCTAAGTTTCCAGTTGGCATCAACGACAAAACCTTCATTCTTCAAATGCCATTGATGTTCAATTAAGTCATCCTTGGGCAATTCAAAATTATATTCATCCATCGGCGCATCTAAGTCAGGTTCTGCCCATTTAACCAAAGAAATTTTTTCTAAAGCATTAGCTACTTTCAATGGATTGGGCGAGTTGGGTGTAACGGTTGCGATGATGTTTACCCTATCTTTACGCTCGGCGAGTTTTAAGGCAAATTCTTGCAACACTAAGTTTTGTTCATCTTCGCTACTGCCCGCCTGAAACTGGATGAAAATATCTCCAGTGGGTACGATGGGGCGATTGCTACCTTCGGCGTAATAAACGTGTGTTCCTGTCTCCACCTCCTCGAAAGCCCGTACCTCATCTAGCTTACGGTCAATATTTTCTACTACACTTTTAGCTAATTGTACTATATTGAAGCCTCCTAAATTTTTGTGTAGTTCTTTTGTCACGTAATTCGACTCCTCCGCACTTTTGCTAGAGCGCAAGCCTACTAGATTACTGCTTTTTTTAAGGATTAGACTCTGTTTCCCATTTCTGACGCTTATTGCCATAAAATCTTTGGTTTTATAAAAACTTTAAAAACACTGTAGAAATTGATTTTTATTACTTTATGACAATATTAAGTGATTTTATGCTTTAAATATTGCTTATTGACCTAAATCATTATGGAAAATTCAACAATCTACGCAACAAATTTCTGGAACAGCTACTAACGTAGAAGTTCTTAAGATTCGATAATGCCCTAAATCGTCAGAAAGGGGTCGTGCAGACAAATCTTCATTATGAACGTCATTTCTAATTTGAGCTTGTTGAAGATTATAGACTATCCTATCCATAAATAATTTTGCTCGTTGGGTAGAAAAAATAGCTAGGTTGCTGTCTGCTCTACGATGATATCTATCATGGTGATCATGATAATTTTTGGACAAAAACTGCTCGCCATTTGGTAGGATTTCCACACAAAGAACACTTAAAGGGCTATTTGCATGCAAGCCATATTTTTTAAGTAAATTAGCTACTTCTGCATTAGACCAAGCCATTTGAGCTTGTTGAATATTAATTGTTTCCTCAACGGGATTAATAAATATACCAGTCTGAGCATTGAATTTTCGTTTTTGAACAGGTTGCATTAAGCGATCTTGTAGTAAAATATTTCGATTATCACTAGCATCTGCCATGCGAACTTGAGCATACAGTAACGCCCAAAGTTGGGTTCTACTAGGTTGAGCAGTCACATTTCTACCATCAAATACAGCTTCGGCATAGTGAGTGGTTACTTGAATTTGTTTTTCATCCCTGCTTGGTTGATGGTAAAGTTGAGGTAATGGATGCTGTATGCCTTTATAAACTTGTGCTCTACCAAAACGCCCTTGTGCTGTGCTCCAACCTTCTAAATGCCCAACTCTGAACTCATAGGTGAAAAAACCAAATAATTCAGGTGATTCAGGGTGTAATCCTTGTGGAAGTGGCACTAGAAAATGTCGTTGGCTGTCGTTGGCTGGAATTAATTGCTGCATAGCATTTAGTCCAGCTTGGTCGTCGCTGTGTCCTGGACTAATAATACGCATGGGTTCTGGTTCTATGGCTAAAGCAGGTGGTTCTTGAGGGGACATCCAATCTTCTGTCCATTCTGCCAACAATGGATCGGGAGAATATCCTGTTATTCTTCCAAAAAAGGCATCTCTAGGATTTTGTATCGGAGCTTCAAATTCAACCCACAAATAGCGTTCACGTACCTCTGTGTTGGCGTAATTCTCGTCGCGTTTGTATTGGCTCATGGCTAAACCTGCACTAACCACTTTAGGAATTTGTGATGGTGCTGTTGTGATAGGTAAATGGAGCGAAAATTGAAGCGGCTCGTCAATCTGAATATCGGGGTTATCCATTTTATAATTCGGCTCAACGCGATATTCTACTAAAATTTCATCTGGATATTTTGAAGAATCATTAGATTTTGTTTCCACAGCATCTATAAAGCAAAGAAACGTCTGACTTCGGTCTGCTTTTATGAGTGCTTGAAGATTGATTCCTTTCTTCAACTCAAGGCTTCCTATTTGGGTTTCGTTTTCCCAATCTTGGTCTAAGCTAAATTTCTTTCTTCTAAATAGTCTAAAACTATCAGGCATAATGCCATCCCATGTCCAATCTCGATTGAGCATAAGCGTAATAGGAACTAACCAATGGTTCAACAAATCTTCCTCTGTGGAAAAAGTGATACTGGTATTGTCGGGAGCCAAAGTGTGTCTAATGGCTTGTGCAGCACCGAATTGCCAACGCTGTCCCTGTTTGCCTATCAATGAAAGACCTTTACTTTGTACATCAATGGCAGTGGCTAAATTTTCTATGGATGTTACTTGTTGATTTGGTGAATTTGGTGGACTAAGGAATCTGTTTTTGTGTGCTGCCCACTCTCCATGTAAGGCAATGTCTTGTAGCGAAATACCCTGCTTTGCTCTTTGTTCAGAGGGGCGTAGATAAATACTTCGAATAGCAGCTTGTTCACTGATGGTTTTGAATAATAATTGCTCATTAGTTGCTGCTTTTCTTGTGAAAAATCTAGTGATAACGCCAGAAAGCAGTTCATTATCCACATAGTAATCCTCTTTAATAGCACACTTTGCTCTAAGCGTGATTTGAATGTCCCGATTGGTGGGTAATACAATGGCTTCTAGTTTATCAATATTGACTTCTTGGTCGGAAAGACCTAGCGAAAACAAGTTTTTTGAATCAACAAATTTTAATAGTGGGCTATCTACAAAAGTTATCGGAAGTTCTAATGTACCATCAATTTCATCAGGTAAATTTCGTGTAGTGGTGTAAAGCACTGCAAAATTATCTTGTGGATGATGTTTTGTAATGGTGGTATCCATGTCCAAAGCACGAACTGCCACTTCAATTTCTATTTTATCTACATCGGGATCAAAGATTCCGATAGGGCGATTGCCTTCTGGGTCTTTGTGATTTATCCGAAATCGTGTGGTTACTTCCTCAAAATCTGCTTTAAGTAAATCTAGTGCATCAGGATAGCCTGTAAAGAGTGCACTTGGATAGCCAATTCTTGGTCTTTTTACTTTCAGCGATGATTCTGTAAAATAATTATTATCGCCTTGTGGCAAGTCATTCAGGATGTTGAGGGTTTGAGGAATGGCATGTCGTCTAAATCTCCAATGAGCCTCTGGTGATTCCGCATCGTATTTTTTTACATCTGTGCTGGTAGCTCCGCCTCCACTCAAATCGGCTAATCTCACCCTGAAGGCATAGTTTTTTCCATAACGCAGTGGTACTTTTTCTATGCCAACAGGAGCGTACATGAGGTTTTTCTTGGCTTGTTGTGGTGTATCTTTTTTGGTAATTTGGTTTTGCTCTTTTTGGTATAAATCAATAGCATCTTCATCTTGAAGTACTAGGCTATTACCTATCCAATAGGCAAAATAAGCGGGTAGCCAAAATGGTTTACCTGTCTTGCCATCAGGAACAGCAGGATATACCTCTACACTGAGTTCTCTTGTAGCACCAAGTGAATCAATAGTTACCTCTCCCAGTGTTAGCTCGGCTTTATTGCTTATTTGACAAAGTGATGTCCACACAGCAGGATTTTCTTGATGTTCTCTAACATCCACTCGGTAGCCAATTACACCCATTGGAGCATCCACACGTTGACCAACTTTAGTGGGGTCTTCTTCTAACTGGCGGTTCATCCAAATCAATAATTGTTCGTCATCCCAACCTAAGCGTATGCCTGCATCGTTGCTAACAGGAAACTCAGCATCTCGTTTTTCTTTAAGTAGATGGTCGCTCACAGGCTGTTCAGCGTGAACAATTTTGGCAAAGCCATCATCGTAAACACTTGCTTCCAAAAGTAATTGGTCGAAGTTAGTTGGTACATCAGGATTATCAGGTGCTGGCGTAATATTATCATGTCGAACGGGAAATAATACAGATGCAAAAACAACGCGTTCTTCATTGGCTTGTATTTTAGACAGTCTAGCAGCGTAGCGTTTAAGGATGGTTTTATCCGCAAAGCTGTAATCGCTGTCATTTGCTACATCTGCATACAACCAACCACCATTTTGAAGCAATCCTTCAGGAATATCTATAGCTGCCTCATGAATAAAGCCACATTTTTTAGCAATGGCAGGTTGACGCATACAGAAAGCAAATACTTTCCCCCAGCTTACTGAATTAGTGCTTTCTATGAAATTTTCTTCTGGTTTTGTTTCTTCTTTTAAAGCGCAGGCGTAGCTATCGTCAATAACAGCATGTTTTGTGCGCGTTTTCGTAAAATTGAAGGCTTTTCGGTAGCTACTGGGTAAATATTTCCTAGCATAATGTTTCCCTGGGTCTTCTACTTTTTCTAAAGTTTTGACTTCAGAGATATCGAATTGCAGTTTTAAGGTTTCAAATATTGCTTTTGCCTCATTTTGATTATTATCTGCCGAGATAATTTCTTGAATATCAACGGGTAAAAGTAATGTTGGATAATTCTCCAAAGAGGCGATAAGATTCAGTTTTAATTTGATTTGAGCTTCTACCCATGCTGGATAAGGTGCTAACAAAGGGTTAGGCACTAGTGGATTGAAATTGCGAGGAATAGTTAATACGTTCACATGGAGACGATTTTCTGCTATCCTTTGCGGAAAAACTAATATACTAATTTGTGCTTCCATTTTTTAGGCGATTTGGCGTCTTTCTTCAAATGTTTCAGAAAAACTGATGTTAATGATTAAGAAAATACTGATATCTAGGCTGAACATAACTTGAGCTACCATTTCAGTTTTAGCATTTGCACCATCTGCTCTTGCTGCTATTTTTCCTGCTGCTTCAATTAGAATTTGAATGGTAACCAATCCACCAATCAATTCTGCTCGTCCTCTAAATACAATGAATGCACCTGCTACGACTTCATTATTATCAACGTACATTTCTATACCTGCTCCGTAATAGACGCTTACACTACCAATGACAGGTAAACCAACCATAATTTCTACACCGAATCCTGCTTTCAAATAAAAATTAGGACCGCTTACTGTATCCGCACCAATTCTCATGGCGCAAGTACCAACGGCATAAACAGTAGCGGCGGCTACCGAAACACACATGACACTTAGTTTTGCCCCAAACTCAACGTAAGCACCGCCACTCGGTATCAATGACCCACCACCAGAGGACATAGGGTTGCCCACATTAAAATAACAACCTAGCTTTAGATAACATTCTAATCGAAGGGGGGCTACAGGGCTATCTAAGCTAGGAGGAGGAAACCTTAGGGCGGGAATTTCTTTGTCCGCCTGAAATTTGTATTCCCAATTATTCGGACTGTTGCTCATAGCAACCTTTAAACCTTTGGTCAATGCTTCTGCATAGTTTCCTCCTTGCAGCAACAGCAAAATTTGAAGAATATCATGTACAGGTTTGAGTTTTTCTCCGAACTCTAATTCTGGCTTGATGAATGCGGGTGCTTTACCTTTTTCTGCATCAAAAGAACCTCGAATCAGGAATAATCGCTGCATATCCAACAAATCAACGACCATTGTTACGTCGTTTAATTTATTCGCCCATTTTTGAATAGCCGCTTGCTTACTATTCAAATTATAGTTGATTGTACCTTTTTCTTTTGTATTTCCTTTTATGTCTTTTTTAGCATACTCAACATATATTTTGATCACTTTTTCGTTCACAAAATAAAGAGGACCAGCATTAGCAGGTTCAATAATTTGCTCAAAGGCTTTTCCAAGATTGAGTTTATCAGTTAATTCATAGCCTTGTTCTATAATATTCAAATTAAAGTCTTTGAAGTCAAGTTGAGGCATGTTTTTCAATTCAGGAAAAATCCCTTTGCTGTTCAATAATCGGTAGGCATCTGCTAAATCAGGTTTAGAACTGTTTAATATACTTTCTCCTTGTTTAAAATAAGGATTTCTGAATAATACCTTTTGAGTATCTGTGTTTTGCAAAAAGGCATATTGAATAGCTCTGTTCTCTCTATTAGGGTTGAATAAATCGGTAGGGTGTGCTATTTCTAAAGGCTGATTACTTGCGGCAGGATATAAACCGCGTCTTATAAGAGAAACACCACTACTGTTAATAGGTAACACTTCGCCTGTTGACTTCTTGTGTTGCACTATACTCCAGCTACCTTCTTTAGGTAGTATAGGTGTTCCTTTAGCAGCAGTAACAAAAACAAGCTGATTGTTCTCCTCATCTCGACTCGGCTGCACTTCTACACGGCTAACCCGCATCATTTGACCACTACTGCCAATATTCACCAAACAGTCCACAGCGCCGCCTAAGCCATTGTTTTCTTCAAGTAGTTGGGCAAAATCCTCTGGAGCAATAGGAATACCTTTAGGCTCTATTTGTATAAAACCCAACATTTTTTTTGAGGGAACTTTCCCGTCATTACCGCCTTGAGCCAAATCATCTATAGCTACATCACTATCGAAATAAACAGGGAATAGATTGACGAACAGATTCTTTCCACCCGCTGGAACAGGTTTGGCAATCCCATCGTCATCAATAAAGTAGCCTGTAGTTTTATTCCAACTTTTTTGAAAAAAGTTAGCATCTTGAGTTTCTACAATATTGGTTACATTAAAAACACCTTTTATGACGCCGGCATGAAACTTGTAGCCCTTAGTTTCTAATTGTGTAATATTATTTCCTTGTGCATCTCTTCCAGTAATGACTTCTGTCTTAAAATCGTAGATACCATCACTTTCTGCACGCCAACCGCTATCCACTCTATAAACTAAACCCGTACTTTCTCTAAACATGGTGATAGTGCGCACTACCCGAATTGCCCAAGGATAAATAATGCTACGCACTTGTATAATCTCATGTGCCGTGCGTCCACGCCAAACATCGAACTTGGCTTGAGAAGTTTGTCCTATTTTAGCCTGTGGATTGAGCCAATTACTAAAAATGTTTGCTCCGTAGCCACTAAAATCATACCGCTCTACAGGCACACCCCTTGGTATGAGTTTTCCAGAAGAGGAGGCAAATTCACTGTTGAAAATGTCAGTTACCGTCCTAGATAAGATGCTTTTATTGAGCATCTGTCCACTACCATCTATCAAATTTGATAGCTGATGAGTAAGCCCTTCAAAATTGCGATTGTCTTGAGTTGGATGCAGGTATCCTTTTGTACTGATTTGTAAGGTGGTTTGGTACTTTCCTTCAAATTGATGTTGAATGAGTGCTATGGTTGCCCCAGAGTTGAATATATTTTGATTATACCTAGTAATCGCTAACATTCCAAAGGGCAGTGTGAGGAAACTCCACACTTTAAAATCTTGCTTATTTTGATAATTGGAAGTAATATAATTCGCAAGTGGTAAAGGTGCAATAGGTACAGTATTTCCCCCCGTATTTCCTATTAAGGTGGGTGAACCGTCATCTTTAAAAAGTAATAACCCCTCAGGAGGATCATTTTGAGCATTAAACGGTTTTGTCGTATTTACGACTGGCTCCCAGCTAATTTGAGGTACAGTGAAAAGGCGGACAAACTTACCGGTAGCTACTACGTCCATGCCATCAGCAGAAAGCGTGTTTTGCTCAGGAATTACTTGGAAGGTGCGCTCAAAGAAAAACCGCTCATCAAAAGAACCTACGTTCACGCCCATCCAGTCGGCAGCAGTGCTGACATCAAGCAAACTAAAGAAATTTCGATTTCGGTATTCATCATTTACTTGAACATGAAGGTTATACTCATGTTCCCACGTTTCAATTCCTCTATCTGTTCTTCGTTTTATTCGTTCTGAAGTCTTTTCAGCACGAGTAGAAAATTGACTTTCTGCATTGCGGGTTGCTAATTGGTCATTAGTCAAAAGATGTAGGCTTACTCGCTGTTGAGTTCCTGTACTTGTTACATCACCGAATATGAATTTTACATTAGGTGGTATCGTATTTTCCCATTTCATGGAAGCTACTAACAAACGGCGAATTTGTTCCAATCTGTAATATCCATTTTCTCCTTGCAACTCATCAAGCATCCACTGGAAAACGCCAGTATTGGCTACGTATGGATCGGGAAGTGTTGGTAAATAGCCTAGTAAACCAAAAGAATAAATCAGACTTGCTGACTGAAAAGTGCTTGAAGAAGAGGGCAAATGACCAGAAAGCAAAAAAGTATGAATAGGCGATACGGTCAATAAGGCGTTGTTAAGGGCTATCGCCTTGCTCTTAAAGGTAGAAGAACGCACGGAAACTGTGCTAGATTCAAGTAAATTATCGTCCGAAACTAAGAAATCATCTCCTGCTGCTGAATAAGTCCTAACAAATAGCGATTTTTGCGTTTTGAGTGCAAATGCTTTACCATTTGCATTTACCGGACGGTCTATAGTTCCCTCACAAGCACCTACAGAGACAATCGTTTCTTTACCTTGCGCTTCACATTGATAAATGACTGGAAATGTGCTATGATTTCTAATTTCTAAGATATTGCTTTCTTTTGCTGCTTCACTATTGTTATTCCAGAGGTGTAGTTTTTGTAGCGCATTTTCTGTTACGGCTCTGTTCGCAATGAACTCAAGGGTATGCGCAGCGTTGATTAAAATGATTTGCTTGAGCTTAATAACAGCCATATCTACCTGGTTCGCATCTAACCAATCCATAAAACTTGATACTAACCCCTCTTCAAGCAACGTTTTGAGTTTGCCGTTATCTTCCACCACTAAAGGGGTTATTAGCTTAGTTGCTGGTAATAACCATGCTACTTCTTTTATTTTGGATTGACCAGACAGCCTCAAAAGAGGAGATTGTACCTGAGTACTATTCCATTGATCATCATTAAAAGATAAAGGTATAGTAATGGCTCTGAAACCACGATCATAATTGGGCTTTTCTCCTTTCCATTCAAAGTTTTTTTCATTGCCATACACTTTATAAAAGGATTGCCCATTTACTTCTTCCAACTTAGCATCACTAGGAGAAAAGGTTAATTTGATTGAATCAGGTAGCTTTATATTACTAACCCTTGCATCTTCTCCATATGAAGTGTCATGTGATATGAATGCTTTATTTGGTGCTAGTTCAATAGTAAGTGTTGCTTTGATATTAGGATTTGCTAGATGCCTAATCACTCTAAGTTGAGACAAACCATTGGTTGGAAAAGCTAAATCAAGGCGAGTTATTTTTAATCCACAATAAGCCTCATCAGGAGCATCTGCATTCAATAGAGTAGCTTTTAACCATATTTCTCCTTCTCCCATGTTAACACTTGCTATAGGACGACCTTGAAGTTGAGTAATTATCCTACTTTCTATTGGTTGGAGCGGATTTAGATAAATGATAGGTCTATTGGTGTTATCCATCCAAACTGTTCTCATCATAGGATTAGTTGGAACTTCATATACATCCACCCAAAACCTTCTACCATCCCTATTTTGAATAGGAGGCATAGTTTTGAGTAGCTTTGCGCCAAATGCCCATTCTGGTATGCTACCCAGCCAAACTGCTCTTGCGGGCATTTCTCTGAAAAATAATTGAATTTTTGTAGGTAAAAGTGGTAGGTTTTGCTCTCTATCAAACAACAGTTCGTTCAGATAGGAGCGTTCTTCGGTGCTTAAATATTGAGTTGTAAAATGTTGAATCTCCTCAAACTTTAAATACTGCCTGATAAAATGATGTGCTTGTCCTTGCAATAAGGCTTGGGCGCAATCTTGTAAAATCACTTTGAGCTGGTCAGAGAACTGATCTTTATGGAAAAAATCAGCAACTAATCTTGCAAATACCGCAAGTAATCTATGTTCCTGCATGTTATTGGGTTTTAGGACTATCCACTTTTAGTCAGTTGTGGCTAAGGTTTAAATCCTTTTTTTACAAAAATATTACAATATTCATCAATACGCAGAAAAAAATAAAATATTTCAAGAAAATAAAATTATTTTAAATAATTATAAGATACCGACGAAATCAATACTATATATCGAAAATGCCTGAATATAAAGTATAAAACCAGGTAGTTAACATATTGAAATGATATTGTCTTTTGTTGCCTTAGAATTTATATGTGAGATTAAAAAACAGTGTGGTTATCTTTACAAGATATTCTCAATTTTTACATGCTAAAATTGAAATCAACAAACTACTTGACCTCAAAGACTGTTGATTACTTGAAATTTGTCAAAAACAAAAAATTAGAGTCAATAAAATAATGTTTCCGAAATACAATGTAATCGTGGTAGGGGCTGGTCATGCAGGAGCAGAAGCAGCAGTGGCAGCGGCTAACTTAGGCTCAAAAGTGCTATTAGTAACGATGAATATGCAAACAATTGGTCAGATGTCATGCAATCCAGCGATGGGTGGTGTGGCAAAAGGGCAAATTGTACGCGAAATAGATGCTTTAGGTGGCTATTCTGGTATTGTAACAGACTATACCATGCTGCAATTCAGGATGTTAAATCTTTCTAAAGGACCCGCCATGTGGAGTCCAAGAGCGCAAAGCGACCGAATGCACTTTGCTGCCAAATGGCGCAAGATGCTAGAAGAACATCCCAATGTGGATTTCTGGCAGGAAATGGCAACGGGCATAATCGTCAAAAATGGCGTAGTGAAAGGAATTTATACGAGTATGGGCTTAGAAATAGAAAGTGATGCCGTGGTGTTGACCAGTGGAACATTTCTTAATGGTGTCATTCACATTGGTGAGAAACAACTGGGTGGTGGAAGAGCGGGCGAAAGTGCCTCCAGGGGCATCACGGAACAACTCGTATCATTGGGTTTTGAGGCAGGTCGGATGAAAACGGGAACACCGCCTCGCATTGATGGGCGTTCCTTGCTTTGGGATAGGATGGAAGTGCAGCCTGGCGACGAAAATCCGAGTAAGTTTTCTTACACAGATACACCAAAATTGGAAAATCAAATGCCTTGCCACGTCACCTACACCAACCAGGCTGTGCATGATACATTGCGCACAGGCTTTGATCGTTCGCCTATGTTCAACGGGCGCATTCAAGGCTTGGGACCTCGCTATTGCCCTTCGATTGAGGATAAAATAGACCGCTTTGCCGAGCGCGACCGCCATCAACTTTTTGTGGAGCCAGAAGGGCGGGACACTTGTGAAATTTATGTAAATGGTTTTTCGTCTTCTTTACCAGAGGATGTGCAATACAAAGCCTTAAAGCTGGTGCCTGGTTTTGAGGAAATGAAGATGTTCCGACCTGGCTATGCTATTGAATACGATTATTTTCCACCAACCCAACTAAGTCCTTCTTTGGAAACACGATTGGTGAAAAACCTTTTTTTTGCTGGTCAAATTAATGGGACAACTGGCTACGAGGAGGCGGCTTGTCAAGGTATGATGGCGGGCATCAATGCACACTTGGCCATCAATGACCAAGAACCTTTGATTTTGAAACGTTCCGCCGCTTATATTGGTGTATTGATTGACGATTTGGTAAACAAAGGCACCAAAGAACCTTATCGAATGTTTACTTCCAGAGCAGAGTACCGTATTCTATTACGCCAAGATAACGCTGATATACGCCTAACACCGATTGCACATCAGCTAGGGATTATGGGGGCGGAAGAGCGCATGGCGCGCGTGGCAGCAAAACAAACGGCTGCCAAAGCCATTGAGCGATTTGTAGAGGATATGAGCGTTAGTCCCGACCAAGTAAATGGCTTTTTAGCACAAAAAGATTCTGCACCTATTACGCAGAAAGTCAAGCTATTAGGCATTCTGCTTCGCCCACATGTGGGTATGCAGGAGTTGAGGGCTGTTTTATCGCCTTTGAATGATTTTTTAAGCCAGTATGACCAGGAATTTGTGGATTTGGCGGAAATTAATATGAAATATTTAGGCTACATCAAAAAAGAAGAAGAGATGGTAGAGAAAATGAATCGACTAGAATCGGTGCGCCTTTACGAAAACTTTGATTACAAAAGTTTGACCTCGCTTTCCATCGAAGCTAGAGAAAAACTCTCCAAACTCAAACCACGTACCATTGGTCAAGCAAGCCGTATTAGTGGTGTTAGCCCTTCTGATATTTCAGTTCTGTTGGTGCATGTAGGGCGGTAACGAAGTGCAGGATTAAGATTAAAAAGGATAAGTAGAAATAAAAAAGAGTGAATACATCCATCGTATTCACTCTTTTTTTGTGTTAGTTCCTTAATTGTGCTGGAGTTGCTTTGTTGAAAGCAGCATTGAAAACTAACTCATCCTGCCATAATTTCATTTGATTTTATTTAAAACTGCCATAATTACTTGTTTTATCATTTTGGCAAAAAGATTGCTGTGTATGATGGTTAAATCATCCAAATAAAGAAATATGCCAACAGAAGATATTAAACTTGATAATGAACCATTTGGTCATCAAGAGTTACAATTGATAGACAACGTATTGCCCACTCATTTAACGATTTTGCCTTTGCTGCAACGTCCTGTTTTTCCAGGCATGACTATTCCTCTGACTTTCGCTGGAAAGGATAATCTTAATGCTATCCGCAGGATTGTAGAGAAAGAAAACGGCTTTGCAGGTTTGGTCTATGCAAAAGAATGGAACAATGAACACGTTTTTGAATCGGAACTTTATGAGGTCGGCACAGCATTTCAAATTTATCGTGTGCAGCCAATTGCTCCCGAAGTAGTGCAAGTGATTGGTCAAGGGGTGGCTAGGTTTAAGAAAAAGAGTGAAACGCTAATTCAGCCACAATTGCGTTGGGAAATACAACCTATTTATGACCCAAAAACGAAGCCTGATGTAGACATGAAGGCGTACATGATGGCAATTAGTTCCGAATTGAAGGAACTACTAAAGCTCAATCCACTTTTTAAAGAGCAAGTTAATATGGTTGTAGCACAGCTCAATTACGATGCACCTGGCGCTACCATGGATGTTATTTCTAATATGCTCACTGCTGAATCAAAGAATTTGCAAGCATTGCTAGCAACTTTTGACTTGCGTGAGCGCGCCAACAAGTTAATTCATTTGATAAAGGAAGAATTTGAGTTGACAAAAATTCAACGAAAAATTCAGGATGAAATCAATGAAAAAGTATCTGACCAGCAAAAAGAGTTTTTCTTACGAGAGCAACTCAAAGCCATTAAAAAAGAATTAGGCATTGAAAAAGAAGACAAAGAAAACGAAGTTGAAAAGTTAGAGAAAAAACTAGCCGTCAAAGCATTGACCGAAGAAGCGCTTAAAGTGGCGAAAGAGGAACTCGAAAAATTAAAAACGCTCAATATTCAATCGCCAGAGTTCAATGTAACGCGCTCTTATCTGGAGTTAATTGCTGATTTGCCTTGGAATGAATACTCGGAAGATGCTCTGAGTATCAAAAGAGCGCGTGAAGTATTAGACAAAGATCACTACGGCTTAGAAGATGTGAAAGACAATATTTTGGAATTTCTAGCCAGTGTCATTAAACGGGGTAAAATTGCGGGTTCTATCATCTGTTTAGTTGGTCCTCCTGGTGTAGGTAAAACTTCGATTGGTAAATCTATTGCCGATGCGTTAG
>DAITMC010000033.1:0-22053 GCA_036835365.1 Saprospiraceae bacterium | reverse complement strand
AGCAAACAAAAACATCAATGAATATTTTAGATAGACCGAAATCAAGTGCCTTATTCGAGGAAGCCAAACAATATTTTCCAGGAGGGGTAAACTCGCCCGTGCGTGCTTTCAAATCTGTTAACGGCGCACCCTTATTCATTGAAAAAGGCGACGGATGCTACCTCACGGATGAGGATGGGCATACTTTCATTGATTTCTGCTGCTCTTGGGGACCACTCATTTTAGGTCATAACAATACCCAAATTCGCGAAAAAATTATAGCCACTGTTTCCAAAGGAACTTCGTTTGGTGCGCCAACCAAACTCGGCAACGAACTCGGTAAACTCATTATAAACAATAACCGCTATATGGAAAAAATGCGGTTTGTCAGCTCCGGCACAGAGGCGGTGATGTCTGCGCTGCGTTTGGCAAGAGGCGTAACTGGCAAAAGTAAAATTATCAAATTTGAGGGCTGTTATCATGGGCATGTTGATTCCTTACTGGTGAAAGCAGGCTCAGGATTGGCCACTTTTGGCGTAAGCACTTCTGCGGGTATTCCAGAAGAATTTGTCAAAGAAACCATCGTCTTACCTTTGAATGAGCCTGATTTGTTGGAGCAAACTCTGCAAAAATATGAAAATCAAATAGCGTGCATTATTGTAGAGCCAGTGCCTGCCAACAATGGCTTGCTGTTGCAAGATCGTTCTTTCCTGATGTGCCTTCGCTTAAAATGTTACAAATACGGTATTTTATTGATTTTCGATGAGGTGATTTCAGGTTTTAGAGTTGGTTTTGAAGGGGCGGCAGGCTATTATGGTATTCAACCAGACATTATTACTTACGGCAAAATTATAGGGGGGGGGATGCCGGTTGGCGCTTATGCTGCCAGCCGAGAAATTATGGCTTACGTTGCTCCCGAAGGACCAGTCTATCAAGCGGGAACGCTATCCGCCAATCCAGTGGCTATGGCAGCGGGTTATGCAGCATTAGAGCAACTCCTCGTACCTGATTTTTATTCCAATTTAGCCGCAAAAACACAACGTTTTGTGCAGCAAATTCAATCTTACTGCGATAATAAAGGTTATGAGGTAAGCATTCCTTCCATTGGTTCAATTTTTTGGATAGCGTTTTCTAAAGCACGTATTCAGCGCGCTGATCAAATTGATGCACATAGTATGGAAAAATTTAAAATATTGCATAGTGAGTTGCTCTATCGAGGGGTGTATTTGGGACCTTCTGGTTACGAAGTAGGGTTCGTTTCGGCAGCACATAGCGACACGGTTTTAGCGGAGGCAGCACAAATTATTTGTGAAGCGATGGATGTGGTATTTCAATCCTCGTACGACGATTAATTTTTAACTTATGAATAGTATTCGGCTTAGGTTACTTTCTTACATCATCATGGCATATATGCTACTGGCGTTCATCTGGTGGTCAGTGTTGCTGATTACTAAAAATCAGGATGCTTTCAATGCGAAGAACGAGTTGCTTCATTTGTTCATGCAATCAGAAATTCAATTTAATGGTACAGAAACAGCACTTTACGCTAGTTTGCAGCGACAAATTGCTGAATTAGAGCGTAGTTATCAACAGCAAGGCTGGATGATAATTGGCGAATCTATTGTTTTTGCGATTATTTTGCTTTGTGGCGTTTATCTGATTGATAGAGGCTATCGCAAGGAAGTATCTATGGCTAAGCAAAGGCGCAATTTCCTACTATCCATCACCCATGAGCTTAAATCGCCGATTGCTTCTATTGAATTAGTGCTAGAAACTTTTCTCAAACGACAACTGGAGTACAGCGCTGTCCAGAAATTCAGTCAGAATGCGCTCAAAGATACTCGCCGATTAATTAAACTCGTCAATGATTTGTTGCTTTCAGCTCGCTTGGAGGAAGATTATCAAATTCACCTAGAGGAAATAGATGTTGCTCTTTTAGTGCATGATTTGATGATGGAATTTGAAGAAAAATATCCAGAAGCTACGTTTAAAATCGAAGAAGTTAATGAAATTCCAGCTATAAAAGGAGATATATCAGGTATTACCTCCGTGTTAATGAATTTGTTGGAAAACGCCATTAAATACGCTAAAGATACCCCCATCATTGAACTTCGTTTGGAGCATAAAAATGGATATGTACACATTAATGTAGCCGATCAAGGAATTGGTATTCCCGATAAAGAAAAAAAACATATTTTCGATAAATTCTATCGCATTGGTAGTGAAGAAACGCGCACTACTAAAGGCACTGGCTTAGGACTCTACATTGTGCAGCGCATTTTAAAAGCGCACCAGGGTACTATTCAAGTGTTGGACAACAACCCTTCTGGGACAATCATGGCGTTGAAAATACCCGTACATTAGAAGAGGATATTTGCTAGAATCAGCGGGCTTTTATTTTTATGCAAATCTTCTTAGGTACCACCATTTGTCTTATGCAATAGCATTTTATATGCGCACTACCAACGCTATTCTTTTTTTGTAAAATAGAACATTTTTCCTTTAAGTGAGCAGCAAAAAAGCTATTTTTATGCTGACAAAAGCAATTCGGTAAAACAAAAAACCTCTTATTTGTTGTTAGCAATACAAATAGAATTGTTGACAATGTCAGGATTAAAAGAAAGTAAGCGGAGGTTAAAAGCACAACGCATATTAGATTGTGCGGAAGCTATTATGATTCGAGATGGAATAGATGCCTTGAATATGGATACTTTAGCTGCTGATGCGGGTATGGCAAAAGGAACGCTTTACTTGTATTTCAATAGTAAGGAAGATGTAATTGCGCATTTGACTGTACGCGCCCGAAAGACCCTAATGGAAGCTTTTTCAAACGAAATTGCCAAGTATGACGACCCATTAGATCAAATTAGAGCTATCTTTTGGGCGAATTTTAAATATTACAAAACCAATAAACTCCACCACGATTTGAATGCCTTTTATGATATTAATAAGCACTTGGATAATAATGAAGCACTAAAACAGATGGGAATAGCTTTTCAGGAGTTTATTGTTTCATTTATCCAAAAGGCAAAAGCTCAAAATCGGATTAAGTCCCATATCAATGAACAGGAATTGAGCTTTATGATGTGGGGAATGTCCTTTGGAATGCTCCAACTGATGGACGCCAAGCATGAACTAATGGAAATGTACGTTCATCAAGAAAATGAAATTTTTTACAAAAATTTTGTTGATATTTTTATTGACGGGATTAAAGCATAAATATTTCATTTTCAATTGAATAAATACTTAGTTGATTTCCTCTCCCCAACCCTAATAAAATTTATTTCCACTTTTTTTTGAGGGTAAATGAACAAACTGACTAGCAGTCAGTTTATACAACGATACTAAAAATGACTACCAGTCAGTTTTGTTAGAAAAGTAAAATTTCACCTTTAAAATTGTTATTATGAAGCCTTTATTCCTTTTATTGGCTGGGATTGCCCTTGCCTTCACGTTTCAAAGTTGCGGCAACGCTAATGCAAAACCAGATGATAATGCAGCAACGGCATTAGAAGCTAGTGCAAACAATGTGGCACTTATTCGCCGAGCAGATTTACAAATTCAGCAAATTGTGTTGGAGCAATTACCCCTCACCAGTAAAGTATCTGGCAGGGTAATCCCTCAAAATACAACTACGCTCTTTGCCGAAGTGCAAGGAAAGATTTTACCCAACAGCATTGCCTTCAAAGAAGGGGCGAATTTTGACAAGGATGCAGCTATTATTCTCATGGATAGTCGTGAATTTGCCTTAGCATTGGAAGCGCAGCGCAGTGCTTTTTTGAACTTACTGACCAACATGATGCCCGACATGAAGTCGGATTTTCCAGAAAGCTATCCAGCATGGAAAACCTACATTGAGAACTACAAGGCAGGAATGTCACTGCCAGATTTGCCTGAACCCGCTTCTGAGAAAGAGAAGTATTTTATCATTACTTATCAGATTTACCCCCAATATTTCAACATCAAATCCCAAGAGGAGCGCTTGTTAAAATATACGATTAAAGCACCGTACTCAGGTACGATTATTCAATCCAACATTGACATTGGTAGCTTAGTGTCGCCTGGTCAACCTTTGGGCACTATCGCCAATCGCTCCAGTTATGAATTGCGCGCGGGCATCAACTTAGCTGCTGCTAAAGCCATCAAAATTGGTGATGTTATCACTTTTGCCAGCAATGATGGCGCAGGTAGTTTTCAAGGAAAACTGGTGAGGATAAACAAAACCATTTCGCCAGAAACACAGAATATGACTGCCTTTTTTGAAGTGAAAGGTACAAATGTTAATGCTGGGATGTACTTAGAAGGAGATATTAAAACGACAACGCTTGAAAATGTTGCTATCATTCCAAGCAGTGCTATCAGTCGAGATAACACGGTGATGGTACTTGAAAATAACACAATTAAAGCGAAAACCATACTGCCTATCGAATATATGGCGCAGCAAGTTGCTATCGGAGGACTTAATGTAGGCGATCAACTTATTCTAAATCAATTCAATGTACCAATGGAAGGTACTTTGGTTAAACAATAACAATTCATGAGAAATAGTATAAAATCAATAGTGCAACTTCCTATGGTTGCTCATATTATTGTGGGGCTAATTTTGATTGTCGGTTTATTAACCGTGCTTAATATGCGCTCCAATTTTTTACCTCCCGAGCCTGTGAGTTTTATTAATATCAATGTCGTTTACCGAGGGGCTTCTCCACAAGAAGTGGAAGAAGAAGTGGTGGACAAAATTGAGGATAACTTAGAGGGGTTAAAAGGAATTGACAGAGTAACTTCTACTTCAAGCGAAAGTTTCGCTAATATTCGAGCGGAGTTGCTAGAAAACGTCAATGTTGAGGAAGTGCTACTGGACATAAAAAGTGCCGTGGATAAGATAAGCACCTTCCCCGAAGGCGTAGAAACCCCTTCTGTTGCTAAGGAGGAAATACTGAATTACACGATGACATTGGGTGTCGTAGGCGATGTTCCCCTCATCACACTCAAGGATTATGCGAAAGACATCAAGGAGCAATTGCTGTTCTCGCCTAACTTATCGCAAGTATTTCTGACTGGTTTTCCAGACGAAGAAATTGAGGTTTCGGTCAGGGAAAGCGACATGAGGGCTTATAATCTTTCTTTTGATGAAATAGCAAATGCTATTCGGCTCACCAATTTGAAAGCTTCGGCAGGCGAGCTAAAAACAACGGATACTAAGGTATTGATTCGATTAAATAATCGTAAGTATTCCGCTGAAGGGCTTTTGGATATTCCCATAAAAACCACGCCTGATGGTAAAGTGGTTTATTTGAGAGACGTAGCAGATGCCAAAAATTGTTTTGCTGATAAACCTAATCAGGCTTTTGTGAACGGCAAACCTGCGGTGATTATGAAAATATTTAGCCGCTCTCAAGAGGATATTCTGCAAAATGCAGCCGATGTAAATACTTATGTTAAGAAATTCAATGCTACCCATCAAGGCGTTGAAGCAGTGATTATTGAAGATAGAGCGATTGCATTATCCGATGCTATTGGTACTTTGGTGGACAATGCTTGGCAAGGTGTTCTGTTGGTATTAGTGGTATTGGGCTTATTTTTAAGTCCGAGAATTGCCTTTTGGGTGGCTTTTAAAATTCCAGTAGCATTACTAGGGATGTTCATCTTGTCCAATTTCTATGATTTGACCATTAATCAAGTATCCCTTTTTGGGTTAATCATTGTGTTGGGCGTTATTGTAGATGATGGCGTGGTGGTTGCGGAAAATATTTACCAGAAATTCCAACAAGGCATGAGTCCTATAAATGCAGCTTTACAAGGCACGCTTGAAGTGATTCCGTCCATTATCTCTTCCTTGCTAACGACGGTCTTAGCGTTTTCTTTGTTTTTCTTTTTAGATGGACAACTTGGCGACTACTTTTCTGATATATCCTTTGTGGTCTGTGCTACGCTCTTGGTGGCTTTATTGACTAGCCTTTTTGTTTTGCCTGTTCATATTGCTTGGTCTAAGGATTTATCCCGAGATAATAAACCTTGGAAACTGACTCAATGGACAAATAATTCACTCCTTTTGTTCAGAGACAAGGTTTTTGTAGGCATTATCAATTTTTTTACCAGGCTTCCTCTTTTAGCTATAGGACTAGTGCTGGCAGCTATGGTTGTCACAGTTGGTGCTTTAAACAATGGGACAATTAAAGGCACTTTCTTTCCAACACTAGATCAAGATATTATCACCGTTAATCTTGAACTTCCATTGGGAACAGATGAGGCTATTGTGAATAAAAAACTAATGACGATAGAAGAAAAAGTATGGGAAGTGAATGAAAAATACAGCCAAGGTCGAGCAGATGGGCTGCAAGTTGTCAATTATGTGGAACGAATTATTGGACCAACTTCCAATCAAGGGATATTAAACATCTACATGTTGGGGGGAGACCGACGAGGCATTATGTCATTTGATATTGCTAATAGCATTAGAGAAGCCGTAGGTCCTATTCCAGAAGCGAGAAATTTGTCCTACGGAAGTATTGCCATATTTGGTAAACCTGTGTCTGTTGCCTTAATCGGTAGAAATTTAGAGGAGTTGCGCGTAGCAAAAACAGCTTTGAGAACTTGGTTGGAGCAGAGAAGCGACTTGAAAGACGTTACAGATACCGACAAACGTGGAATGCCTGAGTTGGAAATGACTTTAAAGCCCAAAGCCAAATTCTTAGGACTATCTGAAGGCATCGTATTCAATGAAATCCGAAAAGGCTTCTTTGGTTTGGAAGTGCAGAGTTTACAACGTGGAGATGACGAAGTTAAAATATGGCTTAGATATAGCGAAAAAGACCGAAAATCGTTGGATGATATCAAGCAAATGCAATTCAAAACCCCTGCGGGTACTTACCCAGTAGAAGAGTTGATGGACTTTCAATTCAAGGAAAATGTTGCTGAAATCAATCACCAAAGTGGTATTCGCGAAATGCGAGTAGAAGCAGACGTAACAAATCCTTTGGTCGCTGTACCTAGTGTACTCGCCGAAGCCGAAGCTACTGTATTAAAAGACATTACTACTCAATTTCCAAACATTCGATATACTTTAGAAGGAGAAGCAAGGCTTTCTGCAAAAACACAAAACTCAGCACAAGTACCTGGTATTTTGGTGGTTATTTTAATGATCGGAATTTTAATGTTCAGCTATCGCTCATTCAGTAAAGCATTGGCTATATTATTTATGCTTCCGTTTGCTTTTGTTGGCGTGGCTTGGGGAACTTATTTACATAATATTCCTGTTAGCATCTTTTCTGCACTAGGGATGATTGCGTTGTGGGGGATTCTCATTAATAATGGTTTGGTACTAATTTCCACCTATAATGACTATCTCAAAGAAGGGCATAGCGTGAGAGAAGCGTTGAGAATGGCATCTATTTCAAGATTTAGACCTATTATCTTGACTTCTATTACCACGGTATTTGGATTGGCACCACTCTTGTTAAACAATTCTTTGAGTGCCCAATTCCTAAAGCCTACGGCTATTGCTATTTCCTATGGATTAATTTTTGGTACAGTGCTATCGCTTATCTTTCTACCTTCCCTAATCATCATTTTTGCTAACCTAAAATATTGGTTTGCCAAATATTTGATGCGTCAAAAAGAAGCGACACCAGCTAATTTAGACGTGGTGTTGAGAGAAGCGAAGCATGAATTGGTTTAACTTTTTCTCATTTTAAAATAAAAAATTAATGTCTATCAATATAAAACATTATGCAAACTGGGTATTGGCTTTGGCTTTCCCTAGTGTGCTCGGTGCGCAGGCTACGCTAAATTTGCAAGAAGCTGTTAGTAAAGTGTTATCTGCGAATGACCAGCTACAAATACAAGCACAGTACATTCAAATTTCGGAAAACAACATCAACAAAGCATTAACTGGGCAACTGCCAGAAGTGAATGCAGTAGCTACAGGTAGCTACACCAACAATAGAACTGACGTAGAACTGCGCACTTTTCAACCTGAGCCACCAGTCATCAATATTGGAGAATGGGGCGTAGAATCTTTTCTCGTAAATGTAGGGGCAGAAGCTAGCTATGTGCTATTTGATGGTGGACAGGCGAAAGTGCGCTATCAACTATTTAAAGGACTCAACGAAATAGAGCGCAACAAGCAAGAAGTCATTGCCAATGGACTCATCACTGCCGTTGTCAATCTTTACTTTGAGTTGTTTAAACTGCAAAACCAGCAAGCTATTTTGCTTGAAAGCATTGCCGTCAATGAGGAACGGGTGCAAAAATTGAAAAATAGTGCTGAATTTGGAAAAGCTACTAGCCTTGATATTTTGCAAGCACAAACCAATATCAACAAAGACCGTAGCGCTTTGGAGAACCTAAAACTGGCTGAAAGCCAGTTGCTTATAGAGTTGAAAACCTTAATGGAAGACGACACCGACAACACCTACCAGATGGCTGCCGTGAATCAGCAGGTTATGCTGCCCAACCAAGAACAAGTGCTTGCGACCATCATACAGCAAAATCCTGAACTGAAATTAGCGCAAAGCGGCATCAACTTAGCAGATATTCAAGTTATGCAAAACACACTTACTAGGATGCCTACGGTAGCTGCTTTTGCTAATGTGGGCTACTTTTTTCAGCAAAATGATGTGCAGCAGTTGAAGGAAATCCAAAACATAGGTGGTACCATTGGCATCAGTGCGCGCTACAATTTGTACGATGGCGGTGCCAGAAAAATAAAGCTACAAAATGCTGCCATCGGACGTACCATTTCCAAAATGCAATACGAGGATTTGAAAGAATTGCTACACGCCAAAGCACGTAAAGAACTCATTACTATGCAAAATATTAATGCTTTAATTGCATTAGAAACCGCCAACCTCGAAGTATATGAGGAAACGTACAGCAAAATAAAAGATAGAAATGCTGTTGGGCAAGTGCCAGAAATTACCTTACGAGAAGTACAACTAGCTGTCATCAATTCAAAAATATTATTAAACACGCTCCAAGCAGATTTCCAAAAGTCATTTTACTTGCTAAACTTGATTATGGGTAGAGCTATTGAGTAAAACCTTGCAATATGAGAACTTATCACAAGATTGAAAATCGTATTAAAAAAGTGATTATCAATGAGTTTAAACTCGTTAGGCGTTATCTTTCTGCCGAAACAAACCTAAAAGAAGATTTAGGGTTGGACGAATATGACATGATTTTTTTATCGCTAGCATTAGAAAATGAATTTCAAGTTATTCTAGAACAGCAACTGTACAACACGTTCAGCATCAGGGATATGGTTCATTACATCACCCGTAATCTATTAAAAGCGAAGCGGTCTGGAAAATATCTAAATAAGGCGCTGCTAATCAATTAGATAAGGATTAGATAGTTGCCCTGTTGCTGATATTTTCGAGCTGCTTTAAGTCTAGCTTGTTTCTTGTTCCTTTCTTCGAATAAGGAACAAGCTAATAGTTCATTACTTTCTTTAATTTATTTAACCGTAAATTCAACTTAATAGTCATGGATTTACCTAAATTTTCATACGATGAAAAAAGTATTCTTTGCTTTATGTTTACTAGCTGCTATTTCGGCAAAAGCACAAAAAACTTCAATAACTGTTGAAGTAGAAAATTTTAGAAATGAGAAAGGAGTTTGCCGTGCTTATTTATTTGATGATGCCAAAAGTTTTCCTTCGGAAACTAATAAGGCTGTTGCTTCCAAAGCTGTAAAAGTAAATGGAAATAAAGCGATTTTGACTTTTGAGAATGTTCCAACGGGGACATATGCCATCGCAATTATTCACGATGAAAACAATAATAACACGTTAGATGCTAACTTTATAGGTATCCCAAAAGAAGGCTTTGGCGCATCAAAAAATGTGCTACCGAGTCTGAGCAAACCCTTGTTCAAAGATAATGCTTTTAAAGTGAGTAACGAACCGTCAAAATTCAAAGTACAATTGAGGTATCAATTATAAGGATTAAAGACCGAACAGAAGATAGTAATGTGTTTTTTTCTCTAGTGTACTTATTTTGTTGGGCGGCTCTAGGAAGGGCGACAAACAAAAAATGGTTTTACTGCTATTTCATAAACGGCTCTTTTAGACCGCCTCAACGTTGTCTAATTTTTCATCAAAGCCTCACCTTTTTGTTGAACAACATAATGACCACTAGCTTACAGGAGGATTTGTTTTGTGAAATGCAAAGGGGTTCTGTTAGCGCTCATTAGATGTAAAGAACACAGCATTGTTTGATGTACTGTTGTTTTGAAGTTGATGTTCTACTAGCTAACGATAATGATTAAAAACAAAACAGTGTTGATATTGTTAAGCGAAAAAAGCGGAGTAGTTTATTACAAGTGTATCATCTTATTTGATAAGTTAAGAAACAGGAAAAAAATTGTGTACAACATTAAACATTTACACTCATGCCAAAGCGAACCTCTGTTAATGACGTTAAAAAAATCGGCGACTTGAATGATTTAGAGCAAATTGTCAAAGACAAACGCAACAACAAAAGAGCGAATGCTAAAAAACAGCGTCGCAACCGACATTACGTCAAAGTACTGATAAAACAACAACTAAAAGGAAACGACTTCGAGGATTAAAAGTATAATTATCTTCAATAAGTGTGATAGGCAAAACGTAATTTGGGTTAACTTTGTAGTTCAATAAAATGAAAAACAACATGAAAAACTCAACTTTAGCTTCAACTGTTTTTTTAATTCTCATCACATTAAGTTGCCATACAGAAAAAACAACCACAAGCCTTGAAACCACCATGATGTCGTCGTGGTCAAGTGCAAAAGCCTTTGCGTGGCAAGAAAAGTACGGTTGGCTAGTAGGTTGTAACTACACGCCTGCTACCGCCATCAATCAATTAGAGATGTGGCAAGCAGAAACTTTCGATGCGCCCACTATTGAACAGGAACTCGCCCTTGCCGCATCTATTGGTTTTAATATTGTTCGAGTCTATTTGCATGACCTAATGTGGGATGCCGATTCTTTGGCTTTTCTGGAGCGTATGAATACTTTTTTAAATATTGCGGATAAACATAAAATAAAAACAATGTTTGTCTTTTTTGATGACTGCTGGTATGGCAATGCTCAAAGAGGGAAACAACCCGAGCCTGTGCCAGGCATTCACAATTCGGGATGGTTGCAAAGTCCAACCTACCAAGCAGCCACCAATCCTGATGAATTTCCTCGTTTGGAAGCCTATGTAAAAGGGGTGCTTAAGCGTTTCAAAAATGACGAACGCGTTGTGCTTTGGGATTTGTACAATGAACCTGGCAACAATCATTTACCCGAGCAGGTACTGCCTTTGGTGAAAGCCGTATTTCAATGGGCAAGGAAAATGAATCCCGAGCAACCCGTTACTGTTGGAATTTGGAGAAAATCAAAAGAATTTCAAGAAGTCATTGATTTTTGTTTAGCCAACTCCGATGTCATTTCATTCCACAACTATGGGCACTATGAAGGCATGGCAAAAGATATTGCCAACCTTAAATCTTATGGTAAGCCAGTTGTGTGCAGCGAGTATCTGGCTCGTGGGAATAAAAGTACCTTTGAAACTATACTTCCATTGCTCAAAAAAGAACAGGTGGCTGCCATCAATTGGGGCTTCGTGGATGGAAAGACGCAGACTAAATATCCTTGGAATCATCCTTTGAATGTAATAGAAATTGAACCTTGGCATCATGAAATTTACCAAAAGGATGGAACGCCCTATCGCCAGCGTGAGGTAGATTTCATCAAACAATTGACAGGCAAAATGTAGCTGCCTTACTTATTAACTCAAGTTATGCAAAGTATCACTTCAACGCTAGTATTTAGATGCTTCATTCAACTCCTAACTAATGAGAGGATAGATAAGGAACAAATCATAAATTAAACCCTAAAGGAAAACCTGAAAGGAAGACATGATGCCACCCTTTCAGGTTTTTTTTGTTTTTATATGTTTGGCTACCACAATGGCATCCCTTCGGGATTTCAAACACAGAAAAATTATAATGAACGATAACTCGAAAATGGATGTTTACGGCAAGGCTTATTTTTTTGTCTTGCACAACATCACTTATTGAGCATAAATAAATTGAGGGCAGCTATGTCTTTCGCACATTTATAATTTTTAAACAAATAAAATAAAAAGACATCCTTCCCAGTTAAAACTTCGTTAAAATGAAAGAAATGATGTGCTAAAAATGGTATATCTTACATCTAAATGATATTCTTGGCAAAAAAGAGTTAAAAGAAAGCTCTTTTTTGCCTAATTAATATTGGACTTAAACCAAACACAATATGAAGATGCAATATTGGCTTATTTTGATGGCTGCGGCAGCACTATCATTTATCCTATTCCAAAGTTTTAAAACTAACCAAACGACTATGCTTCAGTTCAAGCAAGAAGATTATGAAAAAGAATGGCAAGAAATTGACTCCTTAGAAAACGAAGGATTACCCAAGTCGGCACTAGAAAAGGTAGAAAAACTGCGCAAGCGAGCAACGGAGGACAACAATACGCCCCAGTTGGTGAAAACAATTTTATATGAGGCTAAATACAAACGTCAGCTTGAAGCAGAAGGGGAAACCACGGTCGTAGAATGGATGGAGGCGCAAATAGCCGCAGTAAAAGTCTTTCCAGTTCAGCAGTTGCTAGCGTCTGCATTAGCGGACTATTACAATAACTATCTACAAGAAAACTACTGGCGATTTACTAATCGGACGGAAATAGTCGAGGAAAACAAGGCAGATTTTCGCACTTGGTCCATCGAAAAATTAATCACGACGATTAATGAATTGTATATTACTTCCCTTGAGGATGAGCGATTGAAGCAAATTCCGATTCAAGAATTTAAAGCCTTACTCATTGAGGGCAAAGAGGACGAAGGTTTGCGCCCAACGCTCTACGATTTGTTGGCGCATAGAGCATTAGCGCATTTTAAAAATGATAGAAGTTATCTCACTCAATCGGCAGATCAGTTCTACATCAACGATGTTCGTGTTTTTGCACCTGCTAATGAATTTGCCAATATCAAGTTCAACACTAAAGATTCCACTTCTTTTAAGTTGAAAACGCTTTCCTTATTTCAAAATTTGATTGCTTTTCATCTGAAGGACGAAAAGCCAGAAGCCTTGTTGGATGCGAATTTGATGCGTTTGAAATACGTTCACGAGCAAGCGATTATCGAAAACAAAGACCAACTTTACATAAGCGCACTAGACCAAATCATTCAACAACATGAAAAACACCCGATGGTGTCAGAAGCCATTCATCTCAAAGCGCAATACTATTACAACAAAGGGCTGGCATACAACAAAGAAGAAGGCGAAGCAGGACGCTGGGATTTAAAAACGGCTGTAACACTTTGCGAATCAGCTATTCAACAATTCCCAACAGCTTATGGCAGCAAACACTGCCAACAACTTCTAAAAACCATCCAGAATAAAGAACTGACCATTCAGTTGGAGCAAGTGAATTTGCCCAATCAGCCATTTTTAGTGCGGCTCAATTACCGCAATCTGCCTCAGGTATATTTCAAATTAGTGAATTTTTCTCATGATGAATGGCAACAATTTAATACATTAGAAATTAAAGCGCAGCGCGAAAAATTGAAAGCCTTAAAGCCTGTTCAACAATGGTCAGAAAAACTGTCGGCTATTGAAGATTTCCATTTGCACCATACAGAAGCGATGGCAAAAGGCTTGCCATTAGGGAGTTATGTATTGATAGCTTCTGAAAAAGAGCAATTTGATGCTGATGAAACGAGTTTACTAAACGCTGCTTTTTTTGCCGTTTCTGAATTGGCTTATTGGCACAGAGGTCATAAAGGAGAAACTGAATTTTTTGTAGTCAATAGAGCTACGGGGGAGCCGCTTAAGGGCGTAACGGTAGAATTGTATAAGCAAGATTATGATCGAATTTTACGCCAGAATAACCTAAAAAAGCTAAAAACAATGACTACTGACCAGGAAGGTTATGCTAACGTAAACCTGACTGATCGTTACTTTCAAGTGAAGTTCATAAAGGAAAAAGATGTATTGTTTTTTGGCGACGGTTTTTCTAATTACAATTACAACGAAAAAGAGCGAAGCCAGATTATGACGCACTTCTTTTTGGATAGAGCCATTTATCGTCCAGGACAAACGGTTTATTTCAAAGCTATTGTATTGAGCAAAGATGAGGATAAAAAACCAAGTTTACGAACCAACGAAAAGGTGGTAATCACACTTTACGATGTGAATAGCCAAAGAATAAGTGACTTGCATTTGACCACCAATGAATATGGCACGGTACAAGGCTCGTTTGTTGCGCCCAGTAGCGGTTTGTTTGGGCGGATGCGCCTTAGTTCAACGGCAGGCAATAGCAGCAAATATTTCAGTGTGGAAGAATACAAACGCCCTACTTTTGAAGTCAAATTTGAGCCAGTTAAGGAAGCCTATCGTTTAGAAGAAATGGTTACCGTTAATGGATTGGCACAAGCCTTAGCAGGCAACAATATTGACCAAGCTAAAGTACAATATCGTGTGGTACGTGAAGTGCGCTATCCTTGGTTGCCTTGGTGGAGAGGTTATCGCTTCCCTAGAGGTGGAAACAGCACGGAAATTACAAATGGCACAACCACTACGGATGAAAAAGGGCAGTTTGCGATTTCCTTCAAAGCCATGCCTGATTATTCAGCAGATGCGCAAAACAAACCAGAATTTCACTATACCGTTTACGCAGATGTCACAGACATTGCTGGCGAAACTCGCTCCACACAGACCAGCGTAACCGTAGGTTATATTGCGTTAAATGTGCAAATTGATTTACCTGAAAAAGTGGAACTTTCTGCTTTAAATACCTTGATGATTAAAACACAGAACTTGAATGGTGAATTTGAAGCAGCAAAAGGTACAATTAGTATCCAAGCGTTGGAGCAACCCAAGCAAGTTTTCTTGAGTCGCTATTGGTCGAAGCCCGACCAGTATTTGCTCACAGCAAAGGATTATCAAAAGCATTTTCCTCACTTTGCTTATGGAAATGAAGATGAAATCCAGAATTGGAAATTAGGCAAAACTGTATTTGATGCAACATTCAATACCGCAGAACAAAATACGATAGCCCCTAACCTAAAAACAGGCGGCTATGTTCTCATTCTGAAAACAACCGATAAATATGGAACGCCAGTGGAACTGAGGAAATATTTTACTGTTTTTGATGTAGCCAATCAACAAGTTCCATTTGCGGAATTGGGTTGGCAGCAACTAGAAAAATCCAGTTACGAACCTTCAGAAACAGCTCGTGTATTTCTCGGTAGCCGAGCGAAGTTATTAAAAGTGCTTTTTGAAGTAGAAAAGAATCAGACGATTGTTCGTCGTTCGTGGGTTTCTGTTAATGATTTCAATACCCTAACTATTCCTATTGAAGAGGAAGATAGAGGGAATATCCACTACTACGTTAGCTATGTTTATAGCAACAGAGCCTTCCACGAAAGCGAAACCATCGTTGTGCCTTGGAGCAATAAAGAGCTAAAAATTGAATACAGCACTTTCCGCAGTACACTCAAGCCGGGCGAAGAAGAAGAATGGCGTATCAAAATTAGCGGACCTAAAAAAGAAAAAGTTGCTGCCGAAATGGTCGCCACCCTTTACGATGCTTCGTTAGAGCAGTTCGCCACTAATTCATGGAATGCAGGGTTCAATCCTTACCCCACAAGTGGTGCTTATTTGAGGCTAAATGCCAAGCATTTCAACAGTGTCAATGCTAGAGCAATTCAAGGTTATGATTATGCTTACAATAATTATACGACCAATAGAAATTATACTACGCTCAACTGGTTTGGCTGGGGCGGAAGCTACTATGGACGAGAAATGATGCTAAATGAAATAGCAGTACAAAGCAGAAGTAGCCGTCGGTTGCTAAAATCGGGTAGTAGATCCATGGAATCCTTAGAAGAAGCCGCTATGAGTTCACCTATGGCGCTTGATACACAAGAGCATTCTGACTATAGTACTTACTCAAACGATAAAAAAAAGGACGAATCACCAACACCTGACAATACAAATTCGATGGACTTTTCAGGAGTGTATGTGCGCAAAAACCTGAACGAGACTGTTTTCTTTCTACCAAATTTAAAAACAGATGCAGAAGGCAATATCATCATCAAATTCAAAATGAATGAAGCCTTGACCAGATGGAGATTTTTAGGTTTTGCCCATACAAAGGATTTAAAATTTGCGACTACGCAAAACGAAACCATGACACAAAAAGAATTGATGGTGCAACCCAATGCACCTCGATTCTTACGGGAAGGAGATAACATCGTATTTACTGCCAAAGTAAGTAACATGACCGAAGCCCTGATGAATGGCACAGCGCAATTAGAATTGTTGGATGCAACCACCATGCAACCTGTCCATCAATTGTTTGGCATCAAAAATACTCAAATTAATTTCCAGGCAAAAGCGGGACAATCGTCAAGTGTAGCATGGTCGCTGAAAGTACCTTCGGTGGCGCAAGTGCCAGCATTGGTGCATCGCGTGGTAGCGCAAGCGGGCGACTTTGCCGATGGCGAGGAATCAGTACTTCCGATACTCACCAATCGAATGTTGGTTACAGAATCGCTACCACTACCTGTTCGTGGCAAAAAACAAGGAACTTTCACGCTGGCTTCGCTACAAAATGCGGATAAATCCAATACGCTAGAGCATCAAAGCCTAACGTTGGAATTTACATCCAATCCCGCTTGGTATGCGGTGCAGTCGCTGCCTTATCTGATGGAATATCCTTATCAGTGCATCGAACAGGTATTTAATCGCTACTACGCCAATGCTTTAGCAACTAGTGTGGCGAATGCTCATCCGAGAATAAAAACGGTATTTGACACTTGGGCAAGCACCGATGCCGCCGCCATGCAAAGCAATCTTGCCAAAAATGAGGAATTGAAATATGCTTTATTACAAGAAACACCTTGGGTGTTGAATGCGCAAAGCGAAGAAGCACAAAAACGCAACATTGGCTTGCTTTTTGACCTCAATAGGATGGCAAAAGAGCAAGAAGATGCCTTGAAAAAAATTGCGGAACGCCAACTTTCGAACGGTGGATTTTCTTGGTTTGAAGGAGGAAATGCCAACTGGTACATGACGCAATACATCTTGGAAGGCATTGGTCATTTGGATCGCCTGAAAGTGCGAGCAGTCAATGACGATGCGAGATTAAAGCGTTTGGTGGACAATGCTATCCAATTTATTGATGAAGAATTGGTGAAATACTACGAGGAGCAACAGCGCAACAACAGCAATAGCAAGAAAGAAATAGACGAATTGTCGCCGATAGTGATTCACTATTTATATACGCGTTCCTTCTTTTTGAATTATCCGATAGAAAGGAAACTGAAAAAAGCGGTCAGTCATTACACCAAACAAGCTGAAAAATATTGGCTGAAAAAAGGAATCTACCAAGAAGGTATGATTGCCTTGGCTTTGCAGCGCATGGGCGAAACTAAAACGCCTACAAAAATTGTGAAATCGCTGAAAGAGCGCGCCATTGAAGACAAGGAGCGCGGAATGTACTGGAAAACAGACCGAGGCTACGACTGGTATCAGTTGCCGATAGAAAGCCATGCGTTGATGATTGAAGTGTTCAGTGAAGTGGCGAAGGACATGAAAATGGTGGAAGAACTCAAAGTTTGGTTGCTTAAAGCCAAACAAACAACACACTGGACAACCACTAAAGCTACGGCTGCTGCCGTTTATGCTTTATTGATGAATGGCGATAATTGGTTGTTGGAAGACCAGTTGGTAGAAGTCAACTTTGATAATACAGGCAATCCTGAACTGCACAACCAAAAATTGAAAATAGCCCAACAGCAAGCCGAAGCAGGCACAGGCTACTTCAAAGCCCAATGGTCAGGCAAAGAAATTAGTGCAGATATGGCGACCGTAAAAGTGAGCAATCCCAACAAATCTGTGGCGTGGGGCGGCATTTATTGGCAATACTTTGAGCAGTTAGATAAGATAAAAACCTTTGAGGAAACACCTTTGAAGCTCAAAAAGCAGTTGTTCAAAGAAGTGAACAGCCCAACTGGACCAAAACTAGAAGCCATTAGCAGCGACAAAGTGCTACAAGCAGGCGACAAAGTGAAAGTGCGCATTGAGCTGCGGGTGGATCGCGCCATGTCCTATGTGCATATGAAGGACACTAGAGCCAGTGGCTTTGAGCCGACCAACGTGCTAAGTCAATACAAATGGCAAGGCGGCTTAGGCTACTACGAAAGCACGGGCGACGCTGCCACCAACTTCTTTTTCGACTACTTGCCCACAGGCACACACGTTTTTGAATACGCAGTACGGGTAGCGCATGCGGGCGATTTTTCCAATGGCATCACCACCATTCAGTGTATGTACGCCCCCGAATTTACGAGCCACTCGGAAGGTATTCGCGTGAAAGTGAAGTAATCATTTTATTTTTGCGCCAAGCCTCTTTTCTAAAAAGAGGCTTGGCGCAAAAACACCTACTCAATAGTATGAATCTGCATGAAAATAATCTTGGCAATATGGGAAAATGGGGTTATCTCAACTAGAGGCATATGTTCGTAATCTTCGTCCACTCGCTAAATTCGCAATCATCATACATTCGACAACACTACTAAATCAAGCAAATCTATAAACGATTTTGTCCCCTTTACTTTATTTTTTTTCAAAAGTACCCAACTCTTTTGAAATAGTTGCTTGTCTAATAGTGTAAATTAGATAACGTTCTTGGATGTTCAAAAAATTATAAAACAACCCATGAAAATAAAATGGAATAAAATATTCTTACTAGTCATAATGATGATGTGTTCATATTCCATAATATTTGGACAAAAAAGTAAACATAGCCTATCTCTTTACACCAGATATGCTTACGGAGAGCCGGATACCAGATATGACTTCTTATATGCTCAATATCCCATTCTTATTATAGAAGGCGTACAAACTAAGTTGAAAGATGTAACTTATGACGATGAATATTTTTTGGGTATATCATATAACTATCAGTTGGTGAATAGATTAAATCTAGGAATTGGTGTTGGATATGCTCAGCTCCAACAAGACTTTTCTCTCCCAGCAGATGGAAATAGTTACTTTAACTTAGCTGCTAAACCATCCCACAAAATGACCACTTCTTTTCTAGCTTTGTTTTGATGCGTTTAACCTACTTTTTTTGATAAATCCACGGCGTTTAGAAAAGATTTTTAATCAAAACAACGTTTAGCTGTTGAATAAATATTAACTTATGCGAAGTATTTTTACAACCCTTCTATTTTTCTGCTTTTCAGTGGCTTATACTCAAATTGTTATTACGGATGACGATATGCCTTCTGCAAATGATACACTTCGGTACAGCGATACCGTTTTCGATTCTTTGATAACTGCTCAACTCCAAATGGCTGGTGCGAATGCAACTTGGGACTTTACTCATTTACGCCCTATCCGACAAGGAATCAAGGATTTTAAACGTGCTATTTTTACGCCTTATGCCTTCTTTTTTTTAGGCTTCAATCAATATGGTGTGAAGGAATTTGAATCAATCGGTGTAGATGCGGTGAAATTGGAGGATGTGTATCAATTTTTCCGCAGAAATCGAAATGATTTTCGGGTGGAAGGTATTGGCGCAAAATTTAGAGGCGTTCCCTTGCCTGCTTATTATACCGACGAAGATGAATTGTATCAGTTTCCACTTGCGTTTGGCAATCAAACTACCACTACATTTGCTTTTAGACTAGGGCTTGAGCAGTTTGGGGCTTCCTACGAATCCAGAGGAACGCGCAAAAATGATGTGGATGCTTGGGGAAAAATCACGACACCTTTTGGTACATTCGACTGTATTAGAGTAGTTTCTACCATTGAGTCTGTTGACTCCATAAAAATTTCTGGCTTTTCCATAGGTGTGCCTAATGTGCGTGTAGAATATAAATGGCTAACTAAGCGAGGTAAAATGCCTGTAATGGAAATTTCGGGCGCGCAAGTTGGTGAACGATTGGTGCCCATTTTAGTGCGCTATCGCGACATTTATCGCAATCCTTCCAGTTTCTTAGAACAACTAGCGCCAAAGGTTGACTTTGTGGCTAATAACTTGACCCCTAGTACACAAGATACCGTAAAATTTACCAGTAGTTCTAGTGAATTGGCACTTCATGCTTGGCAGTTTAATCCACCAACGGTTACATTTGTCAATCAAACAAACAACAATAGTCGAAATCCAGAGGTAGTTTTTAATGCAACAGGAAGTTATGATGTAACGCTTGCAGTAACCAATCCTGTCGGGAGTTCGGACACTACTCGATTGCGTTATATCAATGTTTCGGAAGTGCTTTCTTCTATCAAGCACCTCGAAACTTCTGGCATACATATTTTCCCCAATCCAGTAAGCCAAGCATTAACACTTACTTATGAATTGACTGCCCCGACCATGGTTCAAATAACGCTTTTTGATGCGCAAGGAAAATGGTTACGCACATTGGAGCAAGCTACTCAAACGGCAGGTAAGCATCAAATGCAATATACCTTACCTACTGATATCCAGCAGAATGGGCTGTTTTGGCTAAAATTTCAATTTGGGAAAGATGTACTTTGGCGACAAATTATGGTGGTAGAATAAACAACAAAGCCAATAAATTCTAGGCATGAAGCAAAAAACCTATTGGCTTTGTTTAACGGTTTAATGGTGCTTTGCTAAAGTTGAATGAACCAAATTATGTTTCATCAGATGCTCTGCAATTTGTACTGCATTGGTAGCTGCGCCTTTGCGCAAATTATCAGCTACAATCCATAAATTCAAGCCATTATCAATGGATTCATCTCTTCTGATACGCCCTACGAAAACTTCGTCTTTGTCTTTGGCGAAAAGTGGCATTGGATATTTTTTTTCTGCTAAGTCATCCAACACGATTAGTCCTTCTGCTTCACGCAACAATTCACGAACTTCTTGAATATCAAAAGGTTGATGAAATTCTACATTTACAGATTCAGAATGTCCACCATCCACGGGTACCCGCACAGCCGTTGCTGTAATTCTGATGTCGGGCGCACTCAAAATTTTTTGAGTTTCGTTCACCAATTTCATTTCCTCCTTTGTGTAATCGTTTTCCAAGAAAACATCACATTGTGGAATGCAATTTTCAAAAATAGGGTAGTGATAAGCCATTTCTTCTGGTTTTGCTTCGAATCCTTTTTTTTCCAAGCGATACTGCTTCACTGCTTTTACGCCCGTGCCTGTAAACGATTGATAGGTAGAAATGACTAATCGCTTGATGCCATATTTTTTGTGCAAGGGAGCTAATGCAACCACCATTTGTATGGTAGAGCAATTTGGATTAGCGATAATTTTATCCTCCCGTGTCAGCAAATGAGCATTTACTTCAGGAACAATCAATTTTTTTGTAGCATCCATGCGCCAAGCGGAAGAATTGTCCACCACAGTGGTGCCTACTGCGGCAAAATGAGGTGCCCATTCCAGAGAAGTGCCTCCTCCAGCAGAAAAAATGGCAATGTCGGGTGCTGCTTTTATGGCAGCAGCCATGCTAACTACTTGGTATTCCTTTCCTTTTAGTGTAATTGGTTTACCCACAGAACGCTCTGAAGCTACAGGAAAAAACTCATCAACAGGGAAGTTGCGCTCTTCAAGCACCTTGCATAAAACAGTACCTACCAATCCTGTTACTCCAACTATCGCTATTCTCATCTTTTATTAATTTACTGTTAAGTTTTTATTGTTAATTCTACCCTTAGCTGAATAAATTACTATCACTGTTTTAGTAACTAAAACTGTTTAAAGAGCTAAGTTAATTGCTCTACTCAATTAAATGATTGAATGGAGCATAAAAATTTTATGTTTTTACGAAAATCAGTACGAATATCAAAAAATAGGTTTTAGCTTTGGGTAAATCTAATAAATGTTTTTATGTTTTTAAAATGTTGGTATTTTTCTGTTGACCACCAACTGCACAAGAAGGCTTTAAGCATATTGCTGTTGCTGATGACTTGTTTTTTTGTCGCTTTTTCGCAATTCAGAGATGACTTTTCGGAGCGTAATTTAGCCAATCGTTGGCAAGGCGACATTGAAAAATTTGTGGTGGACAACAATG
>DAITMC010000032.1:0-22390 GCA_036835365.1 Saprospiraceae bacterium | reverse complement strand
ACTTTTTGGGCAATTTTGTTGATACCTCGCTCAAACAGTTTGGAAGTATAAGCACCTGCCTTAGGATTTTCTTTGCGATGTTGTATAATACGTTCGAGATGCCAAAGAAAATTTGTCTCTTCGTTTGTTTCATCAAAGCAGGTATCGCTACCGGTATGACAGACTGCACCAACAGGATTTACCTTTATCAACAAAGTGTCGCTGTCGCAATCGCTTTTCATATGCACTAAATGTAGAAAGTTACCAGAAGTTTCGCCTTTTGTCCAAAGCCGATTTTTAGTTCGGCTAAAAAAAGTAACTTTTCCTTCTTCCAGGGTTTTGGATATGGCTTCTTTATTCATAAATCCAAGCATCAACACCTTATCGGTTTGTGCATCCTGAACAATGGCAGGGATTAACCCATCCATTTTTTCAAAATTTAGTTGTTCTATCTCTATCATTCTTAACTTTTTAAACATCTCATAAATAAAAATGCACTTTATTTGTAGCTCATCAAACAAACATTTATGTCCATTATTGAGGCAAGATAAAAAGGTATTTTTTTATCTCCTTGCATTAAATAATCTTTACATTTGTTTTGTAAAAAAACAATATATGAAAAAGATTTTTTTATCTATCATACTGATGCTCTCTTTTGCTTGTTTATTCCATACTTTTGCTACTGCTCAAGAGCGTAGTATGATTATCAAGGAACGACCTTTTTCTGATAAAATTTCTATTCAACTCCTATCGCTGGTAGATGAATACCACACCGCTAAGGATATTTCTGCTTGGCAAAAGAAGTTTCCACACGCTATTTTCTCGGATGGTAAGGTGCTAATTGAAGCCGTATCCATCCATGAAGATGCAGGTATGCTGCTGAAAGAAATAGAAGCGGCAAGCATTGATATCAAAGCAGTAAGTCATTTTGAGCGAATTTTAAACGGAATTATTGACCTTGATAATGTTATAAAATTGCATGGTCTAACGCATCTGCATCATGTTCGGCTTTGCCCTACTCCTTTTCTCAAAAAAGGCTCCGTTACTTCGCAAGGAGATAAAGCCTTACGTGCTGATGTTGCACGCACAACTTTTGCTTTGGATGGAACAGGTGTTAAAATTGGTGTTTTATCCGATAGCTATAACACACTTAATGGAGCAGCTAACGACATAGCTTCGGGTGATTTACCTACCGCTGGTGTGCAGGTGCTAGAGGATTTGACCGGCTCAGGATGGTCGGACGAAGGCAGGGCAATGTTGCAACTCATCCACGACTTAGCACCAGAGGCAGACTTAGCTTTTCGAACAGCATTCAAAGGAACCGCGCATTTTGCCAATGGCATTACCGCTTTGCGTCAGGCAGGTTGTAAAGTTATTGTAGATGATATTGGTTATCTTGCGCAACCTTTTTTTATGGATGGCATCATCGCTCGCGCTGTGGACAATAATGTCAATAATGGCGTTACTTACTTCTCTTCCGCAGGCAATTCAGGCGTACTTTCCTACGAGGGGACAAACGAATTTAGTGCTGATACTTTCTCAATTGATGGCATCCCTTACCAACTTTATGACTTTGATGCTGGCGCAGGCACTGATTTCTTTCAGCGCGTAACTGTACCGAGAAATAATTCTATACAACTATCTTTTCAATGGGATGAGCCTTTTTTCTCTGCCACAGGAGTTGGTTCAAAATCAGATGTAGATATTTTGCTACTTACTAGCGACCAAGTAGCCACTATCAATGGAATAAAAACAGCATCAGGAAGCGTAGTGGCTGCTGCTATTGACGATAATATTCGAAATGGCGATGCAGTGGAAATACTAACTGGCAACAATAGACATACTTCTTCTATATTATACCTAGCGATTGGGCTTTATGCAGGACCTGCCCCAACAAGGGTAAAGTATATTGTTTTTGATGGCATTACAACTATCAATGAACATAACACCAACAGTTCAACTTGTTTTGGACATCCTAATTCAGAAAAAGCGATTGGCGTAGGGGCTGCTTTTTTTGGCTCTACCCCTTAATTTGGCTTGAATCCACCTCGCTTAGAAAACTTTTCTTCCAAAGGAGGTACTCCTATTTTATTCAATTCCAATGGTGTTCGCATCACTACTGTAATCAGGCAAAAGCCAGAAATTACGGCAGTAGATGGTACGAATACCACATTCTTTGGAAACGACATTGCGAGCGATGCCGATAATTTCCCTAACTTTTTTGGCACATCAGCAGCGGCACCTCATGCAGCCGCAGTAGCCGCACTGATGTTACAAAGGCATCCAACAGCTACACCAGATCAAATAAAAGCGGCTTTACAAAGCAGTGCGATTGACATTGTAAGACGGCAGAACAATACAAATATTGGTGTTGGATTCGACTTTCACAGTGGGTTTGGCTTAATTCAAGCCGATGGAGCGATTGAAGCACTAGACCAATTGTTTACCTTAAAGTTAGATATTAAAGTATTTTTACAGGGTGCATTTTCGAGCAATCAAATGAATACCAATCTCACTACCAATAACTTAGTACCTCTGCAAGAGCCTTACCAAACCTTAGGTTATCAGAAAGTGAACAATGCTACTTTAGAAACCACAACCGCCACGGTGCTGAATCAAGCAGGGCAAAATGCAATTGTGGACTGGATATTTGTGGAGTTGAGAGATAAAAACAACCCCAAAACAGTTGTTGCTACCCGTTCGGCACTCTTAAAAGCGGATGGAAGAGTAGTGGATACAGATGGTACTTCTGCTGTCTCTTTTTTCCCATTTTCGCCAGATAGTTACTATGTTGCTGTTCGCCATCGCAACCATTTAGGTGTAATGACAAACAGCTCAATTCCACTAACGAATTAGTTAAACCGCAAAAATTTGAGCAAAATCCTTAAACGATTTGAACTCAATAGCATTCCCGCTGGGGTCAAGGAAGAACATGGTCGCTTGTTCTCCAACTTCGCCTTGGAATCTAATATAAGGCTCAATAATAAATTCAATGCCCTGTGCTTTCAATTTTTCAGCGAGTGCCTGCCACGCTTCCCAATTCAAAATCGCACCAAAATGATTGACGGGTACATTTTTACCATCTACCGCATTAGTAGCTTGATGTTCAGCGTCGGTGTCTATTAGATGTGCTGTAATTTGATTACCCCAAAAATCAAAATCTATCCAACGCTCGGAAGTTCTACCCACGCCACAGCCTAATAGTCCCTCATAAAAGGCGCGTGTTCTTGCTAAATCAGTAACCGGAAAAGCTAAATGAAAAGGTTGCATAATTGCTAAATATTGTTGATAATTGACGAAGTTAATTCATGTTTACCTGATCATCAAATATTATTTCTATTTATGCAGCGCATTCCTTTCATTTACGTTGGGAAAAGTAACTTACATCATCGAGGCGTATTTGCAAGCCGAGATATTGAAGAAGGCACTACGATTGAGATTTGCCCTGTTATCATCATTCCAGAAAAAGATATTCCCATTATTGATAAGACTATTCTACACGACTATTATTTTACTTGGGGAGAAGAGCAATCAGAAGGCGTAATTGTACTAGGCTACGGCAGTATTTACAACCATGCTGTAAATGCTAACGCTGATTTTGTTATGGATTATGAACAAATGACGATGGATTTTATTGCGAATTGCCAAATAGCAGCCGGCGAAGAAATTACCATAAACTACAACGGCGATCGAGGCAACGAAGCACCCGTTTGGTTTGAAGTGAAGTAGGAGCGAATTTAAGCACTCCTACTTCTATTAAATTATTCTGTTTTTTCTTCTTCTGTGGCAATCGCTTCCACTACTTCTTCTACTTGTGGAGCTTCGGTCGCCTCTTGAGCATCTTCTGCTGCACTAGCGATACCAAATACTTCGGTAGCAGAAGCGGTTTCCTCTTCTGATTCGGTTGTACCTAATAGCTCTTTAGAAGTTTCTGCTCCTTCTTTCGATACAAAATCAGCTTGTTTTGCTTTGTCAAAGCCAGCCATTCTTGCGTAGAAAGCTTCTTTTTCTTTCTTCGTTTGCTCAAAGCGAGCGGCTACTCTAGCTTCTTTTTTCTCTATCCAAGTAGTGAATTTTTCATCTGCTTGCTCTTGTGTCAACGAGCCTTTTGCTACACCTTGCTGAAGATGTTTTAGATAAAGCACTCCTTTGAACCTAAGAATAGCGCGTACTGTTTCTGTCGGCTGTGCTCCGTTTAGTAACCAATCGTAAGCCTTTTTACGATCCAATTCAATAGTAGCTGGTTTAGTCATTGGATTGTAAGTTCCAATCTTTTCAATGAATCGTCCATCTCTTGGTGCTCTAGCATCCGCTACTACAATGTGATAGAAAGGGCTTTTTTTTCTACCCTTTCTTTGTAATCTTAATTTAACTGGCATTTAAATTGTTTTTTTATGAACCAAAACCCACTTACCTTGTCAACAAGCTGTGGGATTTCCAGTGAGGGGCAAATGTAAAGCGAAAAATACTTATTTCCAAGACTTTTTTTATTTCAGTAGAAAAAGTAGCTCTATTCAGTAAAATAATTAAAAACATAAAACACAATGAAATTCAATAACTGTTACTTTTTGGCATTCTCAATGTCTATTATTTTTTCAACATCTGCTACCACGCAAGACCTTATCGAAGCCAAATTGCTCCGAACTTATGTTCCTTTACAATTGCTACTTCAATTTGGTTTACCCGCTACTAACGCTATAGAACTTTACAAAATCCAATACACTACACCCAACGCCACTGGCGTGCAAGACACCGCTTCGGGCTTATTGGTTGTTCCATTGCTCAACGAGGCGTTGCCTGTGGTGGCTTACCATCATGGTACAACTAGCCCAAGAGAAAATGTGGCTTCGAGGGAGCAATTTCATATCGCCGAATTATATTTGGGAGGCAATGGGTTCATCACCACTTCTGCTGATTTTTTAGGCATGGGCGATGCCAAAGGATTCCATCCCTATCTTCACGCAGCTACGCAAGCCTCTGCCAGCATTGATTTACTTCGAGCAGTGCGCATTTTCTGCAACAATAGAGGGATTCAGCAAAGCGAACATCTATTTATTACGGGGTACTCACAGGGTGGTCATGCTGCCATGGCAACTTTCAAAACCTTAGAAACTTATTTTACCACTGAATTTCCAGTGACGGCAGCAGCCCCCCTATCTGGACCTTACAACCTGACTGGAAGTTTTCGAGCGGATATTACTGCGGACAGGGAATATCTTTTTCCTGCCTATTTTGCTTATCTAGTGAAAGGATACCAAGCAGTTTATGGCAATATTTACAACGAATTGACAGATATTTTTCGACCGCAGTATGCAGCGTTGATTGATAAATTTGATAATCAACCCGATTATCCACTCGATGCTTTAAATGAAGATTTACTCCAATTACTACGAGAAGAAAGTGAAGTAGCAACACCGCGTTTCTTATTCCAAAATAATATCATCAATGCTTTTATAGAAAACGATAGAAACAATCCTCTTATTGATGCCTTAAACGAAAACAATGTGTTCGACTGGATACCCAATGCCCCTATGCGGATGTACTACTGCGAGGCGGATGAGCAAGTGCCTTTTCAGAATGCTATTTTCACTGATTCCTTGATGAATGCCAGAGGTGCGAAAGACGTACAAGCAATAAGTGTAGGCGACACGTTAAATCATGGGGCGTGCTCCGTGCCTGCCTTTTTGAGTGCAGAGGCTTTTTTCAGAACTTTCCTAGAACCAACTTCCACTACAACGCCATTACTACCTAAAGAGGTGATCATTTATCCTAATCCAACGAGCGATTTACTAAATATTCAAATGGAGAACCTTTTGGAAGAAATAACGCTTACCCTGTTCGATGAATTGGGCAGAATTGTTCAAACGGTAGAAAATGAAACTTCTATGCCTATTGCCCATCTAAAAAATGGCTATTACTTATTGAAAATTCAGACGAAGGAGCAAGTCATTGTCAAAAGAATCATCAAACAAGCGGAGAGGTAAAGTAAGTTCATACAAAAATAAGCTCTATAAAAACAAGACAGGCAGATGAGTACTCATCTGCCTGCCAAATACTAACTAAATCATCATTTTAGTTATTCACTCAAACTATTTAAACTCAACACGATAAAAGAATGGAGAACGGTAGTATTGACCACCGGAAACATCGCCACTTAAGTTACTGTTCGTAAATACTCGACCACTCTTTGTCGTCAAAGACAAACGGAACTCTAAGAAATCCCCTGCTTGAATATCCGTTGTGCTAAGATTAATGGCTTGTAATGCTTGCGCCACTGGCACTTCAATTGTAGCGGCTGGATACGGACTACCTGACTTAGGATGTACATTCGTTAGAATGATAGAATGCTTTTGAAAAGCGGAAGCTGGAACAGTAGCTACCTTTGCCTCTGGTGTTAGTGCAGCACCCCTTCTTCTTCTCACAAAGACCTCTACTTCCTGAACAGTTGCCCCATTTTCCGCATCCACTGCTTCTACCATTGTTTTAAATGTGGCACTCCCAATTTCTGCTAGATTAAAAGCGGCTGGGTTTTCCAGTGTACGTAAGTACGTCCCTGTTTCGAAAGTGCTGTAAGGAATTGCTGGATCAACAAAATCCGTACAAGCATTCAACGAAAGCGCAAAGAGAAATCCAAATAATATTTTAAATTTATTCATTTTCAACATTTTTTGATATTAGTTAATAAAACCAACGGGGTTAGTGTCCCAGAAGGTACGCACATCATGGCTTTCTTTCTGTGGTGCATTACGATTTAGATTCACATGGTCTGCTGGATAGAAAAATGTTCTAGGGAACTTTCCAAAGTTGGCAATCTGACCTGGCTGCATATTATCTGGCTGACCTGTTCTACGATACAAGTTGTACGCCTCGTTTCCTCCACCGAAGAGTGATAACCAATATTCCCGAGCAATAATGCGCAAACGAGCTTCATCAGAGGTAGCTGCATCATACTCATCGCTGATGTAGGTGATGTAGCTATCGCGCGCCGCATTGTAATCCGCATCTGATTGGAACGCTGTGATTTTTGCTGCTTCGGCTGTTCCCAATGACCAACTACGCACATAGTTAATATGCTTAGTAGCTCCGGAAACTAAAAGTGCTTTTGCGTCTCCGGTGGTGCCTAGCGTTAACGCTGCTTCCGCTAACATAAAATCCACATAAGCTGCCAACATGATTGGTTCAATACCTGCCCCACTATTGCCGCGAACGGCTGCACCCATAGGTGCTGGTTGATCATTGTCAAAACTTGCTCCTACTGGATAAATACCAAACAAAGTTCTTCCTAAGTTATCTGGTGGAATACTTTGTGGATCAAGGTGGTCACGTCCCCAGTAGCCTCTTGTAGTTGGCATACACCATACCATATCAATAGGATAATGCGCTGGCAGAAACTCGCTTACACAACGTGCCTGTGCTTCATTCGTCGGATTAGTTGCTACTTGGCGATAGAAATAATACTTTGCTCGCGGATCCTCGAAGCCTTTTGCCTCAGTCAGATGCCACATGTAGAACACAGACTGATAAGCCCCTCCACCGTTAGGGTATTGGTCGTTGTATTTAGGATTTACACTTTGAGGGTCAGCTAGGCTTACCCCATATTTCCAAACAAAATCATCGCCATCTTGCAAGAAATTATTTTCTGCAATCAAAGCATTAATAGCAGCAGTAGCACCTGCTCTATCTACTAACTTCAAATTCAAGTGGTAGCGTAACAATAAGGTATTTGCCAAACGCGTCCACTTCGCATAGGTACGAGCGTAGAAAAAATCATTTGGATTACCAATAGAGGATACCACCGCGAAATTAGCCTTTGCTTCATTGAGCAAATTAAAGGCTACACGATACACATCAGCACCCGCATCGCGATTTGGATTGAAATTAGAAGGTTCCAGTGCTTCTGAGTAAGGTACATCACCAAATTGATCTACTAGTACCATCAGTACATAAGCCTCAATGGTTTGTGCAATCCCTAAGTGGCGGCGGAAGTTACCCTTTTCTGCTAAATCCTTTAATACTTTTACATCATTCAAAATGTTAGCATACGCCCTGGACCATGTTGTATTTTGATCTACGGGTTGGTGGTCAATCTCATAGGTATCAGATGCTTGGTGTGCAATACGAGTAACACGCGCACCTCGAGATTCTGTTGTACGGTAGAAGTTTGCTAAATCCGTTTGAATGCGGTTCAACAAGAAATCTATATTAGAACTTTCAAATGTTACTTCATTTGGGTTGTCTAAGAATTTGTCAAAATCACAAGAAGTGATGGTGAACAGCCCCGAAATGAATAACATATAGATGAATATTTTTTTCATTATTTGTTACTTTTTTTAAAATTAGAAAGTTAAATTAAGTGTTGCTCCAAATCGTCTTGCACTAGGTCCTGTCAAATAGTCAAACCCTAATCCATTACCTACGCCTGTGCTCAATACATCTGTATCGAAGTTAACAAACTTAGGCATATTTAAAGCACGGAACCAAATATTGGAAGCGGTAACGTTCAAAGAGATGTTTTTAAACGGCGTTCCCTTAATCAAATTTTGCGGCAATCTGTAGCCCAAAGAAGCCTCGCGGATTCTAAAGGTAGAGCCATCAAAAGTAATCGCCTCATCTGTAGAGAAATAGCTATCAAAAAAGTAGTTGGCAGCGGTAACCTGTACATCGTTAGGAACAAACACGCCCTCTGATACTTCTTTTACCCCTGGAAGGATTAAAGATAAACCTCTATCTAACTGATCGGTATCTTTGGTCAATCCACGCGCCAATACGCCTTTTACCGTATTACTTACAATCACTCCTTTATGACGATACTCTAGCATAAAAGATAAGTTAAATCCTTTAAAATTAAAGGAATTAATCAAAGAAGAAGTAAATGCGGGGTTAGGATCACCTAGCTCTACAATATCAGCAGTTTCTTTGTAGCGACCGTTTGATAAGACAATATTTTGTCCATCTGGTGCTTTTTCTATACCAATTCCTTTGATGATGCCATAAGGCTTTCCTGGTATAGCAAAGTTGCCTAAGTTAGTAAATCCAGAGAACACCACTTCGTCCAAACCATCTACTAACTCCTCAATAGTGGAGCGATACAAGCCATAGTTTGCGGTAATATCCCATTGTAAGCCAGTATTAGTATTTCTAATCGGTGTAATTGTAGCACTTAACTCCAAACCTCTCGTTCGCAAGCTACCAACGTTGATGTTAGTGAAAGAGAAACCAGTCGCTCTATCTATTGGTGCTCTAGTAATTAAGTCTGTTGTATTTCTATTGTAAGCAGATAAATCTAATCTTAAGCGGTTGTTAAATAGGACTGCCTCAATCCCTCCTTCAACTTCTCTTTGCAACTCTGGTCTTAAATTTGGATTACCTAAATCGGTATCAATAGTTTGTGTAGAAGAAAGATTTCCATTAGCATCCGCCCAACCTCTTGGATTTTGAAGCAAGATATTACGAGTATTATAAGGACGTGGGAAACCTGCTGAAGAACCATAACCCAAGCGAATCTTTAAGTATTTTAGCGTATTAGACTCCAAGCCGCTAAACGCAGTTGTTGGAATGAACGATATACTTGCTCCTGGGTATAAAATACGACGATTATCAGGCTCTACCGTGGAAGTCCAATCGTTTCTCGCAAGTACGTTAACGAAAAGGTAGTCTGCATAATCCAACGTTGCACTCGCATAAATACCTGCACGTCGCTCCTGTACTAAGCGGTTAAGTGAAGAATTATCCCCACTAGCAGCGGTGAATGGTGTTCTGGAAGAGGTGTTCACAAAATTGGAGTGATTGAACAAACCAAAAGTCAACTGATTGGTGGAGGCTAAACCTACGCGCTCAAAATCATCCGCACGATAGTTTGCTCCTAATAAAGCCGTTACGTTTAATTTATCGCTAATAGCCGTATTAAAATTCAAGTTCACATCGTGATTCCAAATGGTGTTTCTAATAGTTGTTGTTTGATAAACACCACTATTGACTATGGCACTTACGCCGGCACCACCACCTTTATTCAATAAAATTTCCTGCTCTTCTGTGTAAGTGTCTAAACCTACACGATAAAGAATACCAAAGTTCTTGTTAATGTCGTAGTTTAAGGTTGTAGAATTAAAGAAACGATTTACGCTATTCGTATTAGAATAATACTTCGAAGCCCAAATCGGATTTACAATATCATTACCTCCACGATAATACACCGAACTTCTGTCAATAGGATTCTCGAAAGGTAAATTTGCCAAATCCACATTACGCGGCGTATAGAGTACGTTAGCAAAAACAGAAGGTACACCGCCATTAGCATTACTACCAAAACCAGCATTTAATGGCGGAGATTCCACATCTGTATCAATGTAAGAGAAAGAAGAGCGAACGGTTAATTTATCGGTAATTGCAGTATTTATACCCAAACCAAAGTTGAGTTTAGTTAATGTGTTGCCTGGCGTAAAGCCTTGCTCGTCTTGGTAGCCAAAGCTCAAGTTATAGCCAGAGTTCCCTGTACTTCCATTAATTTGTAGGGAAGTATTGTGTACTTGACCTGTGCGGAAGAAGGCATCACCTGGAGCGTCATAAGCTCTGTTTGGATAACGCACTACATTGTCGCGTTGTGCTTGTGTGCTTGGTCCCCAAGGCTTTGTTGGGTCAATAGCATACTCCGTAAAGGTGTTTCTAATGTTTGCTACACTAGACATCCCAATTGGGTGAGGCACTTCTGTAACTACGCTGAAATCTGCACCCCAGTTACTAAAGAACCACGATTCTGGTGTTAGCTGTTGGAAACCACCACCGTAGTTGTTTTGGTAATCTGGAAGAGAAGCAATCGTATTTTGGAAGTAAGATTGCGTTAAACTTATCTCTGCTTGTTTTTTAGTCGTGCCGCCACTTTTGGTGGTCACCAAAATTACGCCATTTCTACCTTGATCGCCATAAAGTACTGTGGCAGAAAGCCCTTTTAGTACACTCACCGACTCAATATTGTTCGGGTCAAGATCGAGCATACGGCTAGAAGCAGTAACCCCACCCGCGGAGAAACTTCCTTGCTGGTTAGTAGCTGAGTTGAAAGGCACCCCATCCACCACAAATAAAGGCTGATTAGAACCCGTAATGGTCGTATAACCACGAATCACAATGTTGGTACCTGTACCCGACACTCCACTGGTAGAAGTGATATTTACGCCAGGTATTTTACCTTGAAGAATACGGCTTACGTCTGCTTCTGGACGATTAGCAATAAGCTCTTCTGTTACTGTGGTAACCCCATAACCCAAAGCTCTTTTTTCGCGCTTAATTCCTAAACTGGTAACAACGACTTCCCCTAATTCAACCCCCTCAGAGAGGGTAACGTTGTAGGTGTTCGCATCAGTCAAAGGAATTTCTTTGGTTTCAAATCCAGTGTAGCTTAATAATAAAGCTGTACCATCGGCAGGTACACTAACGGAAAAACTACCGTCCACATCGGTAACTGTACCCGATGTTGTACCTTTAACAAATACACTAGCACCGATAAGGACTTCCCCTTTAGCATCGGTAACTGTACCTGTCACTGTCCGTTGTGCGAATGCTGCTCCAATAACCAGCATCATCACCACAAGAAGAAGTGAGCGTTTTTTCATACTAATTCAGATTTTGTTAAACAATTTAAAAAATGCTTTTACAATGCAAATGTAGAATTTTTAATTAAACTTTCAATAACACTTAGTTAACAACTGCGTAAAAAAATTATCATCGTTTGTTTTTTTAACGTATTCGCGCTCTCAAGTGCTATTTCGCCATAAATGATTCTTCCATAAGCGTTTTGAGTAAACTTTATTTCGTTTACTTTTTTGCTATATGAACGTTTTTTTTTTCATTTCGCTGCTTCATGGTGTTCAATTGGTGAAGAAAATGTTAATTCTGATGTTCAATATCTGTTTTTTTTGTTGTCCGAAAACCAACCGAATAGTATTTTTTTTTGTCCTATAGATGGCATTAGCGAACTCTTACTAATTTTGTGATAAAAATTGAATGAGTATGAAGCATTTGATATTGATATTAGCCTTATTGAGTACCCACCTAGCGTGGAGTCAAGGTGTAGTAGGTTTTGGATTTAGAGCAGGTCTGAGTTTTTCCACCATAGATGCTCCTTCCGAGTTGGATGCTAACAATAACGAACTGGAAACTTACAATTACAGTACAGGTTTTGTAGTAGGTGCGCTGGCTAACTTTCGTTTGACCGACTTTTTTGGCTTGCGCACAGAGTTGCTGTATGCCCAGAAAGGAGTACAATACAATTACGAAGGACCTTCTTATTTCATTTTTGAACCTACCGACCGCCGAGTAGTAGCTAGTGGGCAGCGCAAAATGCAATTGGAAATAGTAAACTCCTACCTTCAAATTCCTTTAATGGCGTATGCACAGTTTAAAAATGTTGAATTTCAAGGCGGGGCTTATGTGAGTGCCTTATTACTTTCAAGTGGCAATGGCAGATTAGATTTTAGAGCCGATCGTCTTCAGGGTACGCCTTTTGAAGAAATTTCTTTCTTACTGGAACACAATTATAGAAAAGACCAGCCAGGTGAATCCTTCGGAGAAACAAAGTTCACGAATGTTAACGTGGACGGTAAAAGAGTGAATGCCCCTGAACTGCTGGGCGCTTATTATGAATTTCCTGATGGTTCAGATCAATTATACCGCACTTTGGATTATGGATTACTGGCGGGGTTCTCCCTCTACCTCAATAAAGGATTGTTTGTGAACCTTCGCGGCGAATTTGGTTTTGCCGACATTACGAATAATACTAGAAATGTTTCTTTGAGTCAAATTGAAGGCACCACTTTGAAGGTGTTGGAGGAAACACATCGCAATTTATCTTTCCAGACTTCGGTTGGGTTTAAGTTTTAATAAATGAGCAATCAGTAAATAGACCATTCAGCATGGACTTGTTTACTGGTTGCCAATCCCTATTCTTCCAAAGCATACACCAGTATGTAGTCCATTATCTTTTCATAATGAATATCAAATTGGGCGCAGAAATCATCTTTTTTTACGACTCCTTTACATTTACCTAATTTTAAGTCATAAACAAATGGTGATACCAGAATATGCTCCTTGAAATCGAGGGATTTTCTGCCATAGGCTTTGTAAAGTGCTTCTTTTGCTCCCCAATAAACATGCAAATGCTCCAATCTAGTGGTATCCTCTAGGCTTTCCATTTCTTCTGGGCGCATAAATTTGTGGGCAATACGCTCAATTTTGCTTACTAATTTCTGGATGTCAATGCCTACCAAAAAAGGGGCAGCAATCACAGCAGCCATACCCGTAGAGTGACTAATGGAAATATGATAGGGCGATTGCTCTAAGTAAGGTTTGCCAAATTCATCCTTCAAACATGCCCCTCGCATAACTCTACCTGACATGGTGTGCAGTAGATAGCGAGTAGCGAGCCACTCTATGCGTCTTCCCTCGCCTTTTATTTGTTCAATTTGTGCCAACTCAGAAGATGTTAGCACCAGTTGATGAAAGAAGAACGAAACAGGTTCTTCAATGTGCCAGATACCTATTTCACCACCCTGAGGTATGTTTTTTTGTAAAAATAAGGACACTTTATTGTCTTTTTAGCTTTTCGTCAAACAAACAAATTGCCTTTCTAGTTGTACCACGATATATACCATTCACTAAATCATATGAATCGAATCCTTAATTTTATCATAAAAATGAAAAATTAACTTGGTGGCTTTATGTTAAAAATGTACTTTTGATGCAATATTTTTATTTGCCCATAAAATATGTGAGTATGAAGCAAACGTTACTTATTATTTCTTTTTTGTTTTTCTTAGCTGCTGCGTACGGGCAATCGTCATCAGCATGGGCAAACAGCAATGCTGTCGCTCAGGAAGGTGTTTTTACCAAAACCGATTTGAAGATTTATCCTAACCCTGCTACTGATTACATTGAATTTAATAATGTAGAAGCAGCGGTTGACAAAGTCGTTATTTACAATTTGGTAGGAAAGCCAATGATGAAACTGTCGGCGTTTGATGGAAAAAACCGCTATGACATCACAGAACTTCCCAAAGGAATGTATCTAGTGCAGATGCTTGATTCAACAGGAAATGTCTTTACGACAAAACGAATCAACAAGCGGTAGCAGAAATAGATGGTCTAAGCATTATTTCTTAGACCATCTACATTTGTTTAATAGTTTGTGCTGGTACTTACTGCTTCAATGATTTCATGTTCTGCTAAGTACCGCTCTGCCTCCAAAGCTGCCATACAACCTGTCCCAGCAGCAGTAACTGCTTGTCTAAATATCTTATCTTGTGCATCTCCAGATGCAAAAACGCCATCAATTCTCGTCTTTGTAGAATCAGGCTTTGTAATGATGTAGCCAGATTCATCCATGTCCAACCAATCACTAAAAATGTCGGTATTGGGTTTATGACCAATAGCTACAAAAAAGCCTTTTACAGGAAGCACTGTTTCTATTTTGGTAATGTTATTGACGACCCGTACGCCTTCTACTTCGTGTTCACCCAATACTTCAAGCGTTTCTGTGTTCCAATGAATTTCGATATTTGGTGTGCGTTTTACACGGTCTTGCATGATTTTCGAAGCACGCATTTCATCTCTACGTACAATCATATGTACTTTTGGCGATAGCTTAGAAAGATATAACGCTTCCTCTGCTGCGGTATCACCTGCCCCAACAATAGCAACATCTGTTCCTCTGAAAAAGAAACCATCGCAAACGGCACAAGCAGAGACACCTCTGTTGGCTAGCCGTTTTTCTGATTCTAAACCAAGCCATTTTGCACTAGCTCCAGTCGAAATAATCACAGTATCTGCATGAATAATGCTGCCATCATCTGCCCAGGCTCGATGAACGGGACCGGTGAAATCTACTTTTTCAATTAGGCTATATCTTACTTGCGTCCCAAAACGCTCTGCCTGTTTTCTAAAATCCTCCATCATTTGGGGTCCTAGCACGCCATCTGGGTATCCTGGATAGTTTTCTACATCAGTAGTTGTAATGAGCTGACCTCCAATTTCTTTACCAGTATAAAGCACAGGAGAGAGATTGGCTCTTGAAGCGTAAATAGCTGCCGTGTAACCTGCTGGTCCTGAGCCTATAATAAGGCATTTCACACGTTCTACTTTCTTTGACATATTGATAAATTTGTTATTCAGATTGTAAACATTTGAGTAATTCAATAGTTTTCTGGCTATTGTCGTTCAAAGGACTATTTCTTCTTAGTATGCTTTAAACTTGCGGTGGCACTTTTGTTAGTTCTATTCTGCCAGGTGAACAATTGCTAAAAGTGGTATTTCCTTCCCAAACACCACTAATCGTATTACTTTTTATAATCAAATGTCCTTTTTTAATGCACCATTCTAAGCTAGGCTCTATTTTGGATTCCACTATTTTGGTCTCCTGAAATTTCAGATATTCTTTATTGTAAATATCGCCTTCAATCTCCATTTCAGCATACATACTACCCGATTTAACGTAAGAACGCCCCACCACCCTTGTACCACGCTGCACTAAATATAGCTCAAATTGAAATTTCGTTACTACGCCTTGTTCTACTTTCGTAATAATGCCCTTCCAATGACCACTAAAATTATATTGACCATAAAGCGATGACATACTAGAGATACTTATAAAAAAAGAAAGAAAGACTATTCTTTTGGCGAAATTTGATGGCTGACCAATCAGGTCATATAATTTACATTCATTAAATTCAATGAAATAGGATAAAAAATGAATCAATTTATCCGTTATAAGTGTTAATAAACTCTTGTTTCCATAAGGTTTTGACTGTGTAACACACATAGCTTTTAGACGTTTTGACTTTAGAATTAGCTAATATTCTTCAAACGATGGTTTTATCCTAACGATAACAACTCATATCCAATTTTGTCTCATCTAAAATCATACTTAATCTTGACTAAAACTAAGTATGATTTCATAAACTTTTCCTAACTTACTATGTTAGGGTGTAATTCTGAAAAGGATGATTAAGAAATCATTTAGCATACATTAGAGCATATATTGAAACATGAGTGACAAGGAAAGAATACTAAATTCAGGATTGATTGAGCAATATGTGCTTGGCTTACTTGATGAAAACGAGATAGCTGAGGTGGAAGAAGCATTAAAAATTTATCCTGAACTTAGAAAGCATAAGAAAGCCATAGAGGAAACTATGGAGTTGATTCTAATGCAAAATGCTATTGCTACCCCAACAAATATAGCTATTGAAAATTCTAATTTAATTGATGATACCCAAAAAGAAAGTGCTATTCACATTCCAAACCAAAGGGTTAGTAATAGGTGGATATTGAGTTTAGCTTCGGGATTGATATTGCTGAGTGCGGGCATTGCTTTTGTATCTTATCAAGGTAGAAGAGATGCTGAAAAGAAACTGGTCTCTTTGGAAACACAATACGAAGCGTTAGAAACCTCGTGCAGAAAGCTGCAAGCGCATAATGACCATGAAGAGCAAGAACGTCATTTTATTCAAAATAGCCATCGAGTAGTGCTGAAGGGGACTCGACTTGCTCCAGATGCAGTAGCGTTGGTCTATTGGAATCATCATGAACAAGGAGCTTATTTAGATGCTTTGAATCTACCAAGAACACCAGAGGGTAAAGAATATCAATTATGGGCAGATGTAGATGGTGAAATGATTAACATTGGCTCTTTTGATGAAACAAAGAAAGAATTGCAATTCGTAAGTTATGTACCTCACGCCGAATCGCTGAACATTACTTTAGAACCCAAAGGTAACAATAAAATACCTACCGTGTCTCAATTGTATGTAAATGGTAAAGTTTAAAAAAACGTACCAACACCTAGCAAAACTCCTACAAGCACTTGATCTTTTGCTTTCAAATCAGGGATAGCATAGGTTGTATTAAAGGCAGCTTGGGCTAATGACTCCACAAAAATATAAGAGCTATTAGCGATGCTATATCTAAAACCCGCACTGATGAAATAATTAATTTCTAACCTAGAAGTTATACTGCTCTTGGAGGGATTTATTGTGAAATGTAATTCTCTATGTTCTAATTGCAATGTTTGATTAAGGGGTAAAATAGCGGCATAATCAGTGATGGATAGTTTGTGCTGCACAAAATTAGCTGCTATGCCCATTTTGCCGTAGGTAGTCCATCTCCCATGTGCTGATAGTATCCCTTTTGCATAAATTGGAATATTCCAAGAAGACATTTTTTGGTACAAGGACAAAGACATGGGAATATAGGTATTTCCTAAAAGTGTCGTGTGCTTAGGTCTAAATAGGAGCATAGTACCATGTATGTCATAGTGTAACGACGGAATAACTTGTTGAATAGCATTTGTGTACCCCTCTGGTATTTCCTGTTCATTCGTAATGTCATAAGCAACTTTCATCCCATAATCCGTTATAAAAGAGCTAGTTAAATAATGAACACCCAAACCTACAAATAACCTATTATTTATTTTTCGCTCCACATTGACACCAAAGTTATTGACTTGAACAGATTTATTTATGGTAAAGTCAATCTCTTCGGTTGTTGCATTAAGCGTGTTTGGCTTTAGGTTTATAAATTTACCGCCCATCATTTCAAATGACCATTTATGATATGCTAACTTTTGAGGTATGGCAACTGAAGATGGTGCTAAGGCATAAAAGTTGGTAGATAGAAGTGGATAATTTTTCTTCAAAGGCATTAAGGATAGCCAGTTAGCATTGAAATCATCTTGCAGCTTATCGCCAATAGACAAGGCATTTGCATCAAGATTATCTTGTTCAACTATTGAATTTTGCACTTTATATTCAAGTATTGCGTCATCATTTAGCATTATTGCTTCAATAGCGTTATTGAGACGATGTGTTTCAACGTGATGAGTGGTTGTTGAGCCAAGTTGCTCTTTGTTGCGCAACCGCTCAACGTTAGGCAACGATGTCCTTGCATCCACTTTTTCCATTAAGAGTGATGCCTGTAAGAGGTTAGTTTCGTAAGTAATATTAACTTCGTAGATACTAGAATCACAAAAAATAATATCTATACCATTAATTTCCTCTTGCCCTTTAGGCTCAGGAGGTACATTAAATAATTCTTCGACTTGTCGTAAATTATTGTTTTGTTGAATGTATGTCTTAGTGAAATATAGGGCAAAAGAACCAACGACTAGCGCACCAATAAAAAATAGTATTAATGGCAATAAGATATTGTTCTTTTCGTTTCTTACTTGATTAAGTATCTGGCTATCCAGTTTATTGGAAGGTAAGCTCCATTCTTCTGAATCGGAGGCGGTTTCATTGAATTTTTCCCAAAAAATCTCCTCTAATCTATCCTTGTGCTCCCTTTGGTTCATAGCCAGTACATCGTTGTGTATAAATGTTTTTTACTTGTTTTCGCAATAAGGCTTTGGCTTTAAAAAGTTGAGATTTAGAAGTGTTGAGTGATATATTTAAAGTTGCTGCAATTTCCTGATGAGTGAACCCTTCAACTACGTACATATTAAAAACAATTCTATAACCTGTTGGAAGTTGACTGATTAAAGCAGTCAATTCCTGGACACTTAGCTTGGAGAATATGTCATCATCGTTTACAATATATAAGTCGTAGGCAGTATCTATATCCACCATACAGCACATCTTTATGTTCGAGCGCAAATGCTGCAACGCCGTGTTAACAAAGATTTTACTCATCCATGATTTTAACTTTCCTTTACTTTCATCGAATTGATGCAAATCTCGGAAAACTTTTACAAATCCTTCTTGTAAAACATCTTCCGCATCTTGTCTTGTCGGCATATATCTAATACATAGCACAAACATGGACTGCTTGAACTTATCGTACAAGAGTTGCTGACAGGAAGATTTTCCCTTTAAACAGCCTTTTACAAGTTGACTATCTAACAAAATCATCTGATTTTATAGGTTTATATGTGCAGTTATCTGCCAAAAGGTTGCCTATGTTTAACAGATTTTTTTGTTAGCTGTTTTAATTTTAACTTTTAGCTTTTTTTCAATACATAAATTACTTCTGGAAATAAAACCAAGACTATTAAAAAAATAAGTTGAATAATAATAAACGGTATAATACCTTTATAAATTTGTTTTGTTGTAATATCAGGAGGAGCTACACCTCTCAGATAAAAAAGTGAAAAACCAAATGGCGGTGATAAAAAGGAAGTTTGTAAATTGATAGCTAATAGAATACCAATCCAAACTAAATCTACATCATATCGAACAAAAATGGGAGCAACAATAGGAACAATGATAAAAATAATTTCTATAAAATCAATAAAAAAGCCAGCAATAAAAACGACCATCATAACCAAAACAAGAAATGAAACAGCAGAGATATTAGCATTTTCAATTAAATCAATCAAATAAGTATCTCCTCCTAATCCCCTGAATACCAGCGAAAAAGTTGTTGCTCCGAGTAATATCCAAAAAACCATACTGGTTAAGTGGGTTGTTTCTCGCATGACCTGTTTTAAAATACTCAAATTAAATTTACCTTCCAAGATGGTGAGCAAAGTCGCACCTAATGCACCAACAGCCGCAGCTTCGGTAGGAGAAGCTATACCAGAAAAAATAGACCCTAGAACCGCAATGATTAAAACTAATGGTAATATAAAAACTTTAATTACTTTCGGCATAAAGTCCTTACTTCTAAAGGCTTTGATTTCAGCATAGGGAATACTTGGTGCATGATTAGGGCGGATATAAGCAAAAACAAAAATATATAAAATGTAAGCACCTACTAACAGTAAACTAGGTAATAATGCTGCTCTAAATAAATCTCCCACAGAAACATTGAGTACACTTCCCAACAGTACTAAAACAACAGAAGGAGGCACAATCTGCCCTAATGTGCCTGATGCGGCGATGGTGCCTGTCGCCAATTCAGGTTGATAGCCTCTTTTTAGCATAGTGGGCAAACTAATTAACCCCATAGTGATTACCGTAGCACCTACAATACCCGTTGATGCTGCCAACATTGCCCCTACTATAACGACGGATATAGCCAATCCTCCTTTAATCTGACCAAACAACATGGCCATGGTTTCGAGTAAACTTTCGGCAAGCCCCGATTTTTCTAACATAATTCCCATAAAAACAAATAATGGTACAGCCAATAGTACATAATTATTGACAACGCCCATAATACGGTTCGGCAAAGCAGAAAGGATGGCAGGTTCTAAAAAGCAGATGGCATACAGCATAGATAATCCACCCAGAGTAAAAGCAACAGGATAACCGTAAAGAATTAATAAAAAAATACTTACAAAAAGTATAATTGCTAATATTTCCATTACTTATGTGCGCTTAATGTGACAATATTGCGAAAAATAACAGCTATGCCCTGCATCAAAAGTAAAATAAATCCTAACACTATAATGAATTTAAGTATATAAAGTGCCGGTAAGCCACCTGGATCGGAGGAACTTTCGTAAATTTGATAGGACAAGTAAGCATATTTTATGCTATACACAATAGCTACAACACACCAAGGAATCAGCAATAACAATGAACCCAATAAGTTTAGCCACGCTTTTTCTCGTTCTGAAAAATTGGCATAAAATAAATCTACTCTAACATGACGATTGTGTTTAAAAGCATAACCACCACCCAACAAAAATATAATGGCAAATAGATGCCACTCCAATTCTATAATCCATGCAGCAGTAGTTTTAAAAAAATAGCGGAATACAACATCGGTACAAATTAAGATAACTAGGCTTGCAGTTAACCAAGCAGTAGCATTTCCTATTTTTTCATTAACCCCATCTATAATATTAGCGAAGTATATTAGAGTAAACATATAATTCGATTATTAATCGTACTACAATAATAAAACAAAGCCATCAAATTTACTAATAAAAAAACACTTCATCCATAAAGACCCAACCTTTTCTTGCTTTTTTGTACCTAGAATGCCAAGTAGGAATCTGTTGAATGGGAATAGCCACTATTTTATAATAGCGGTATGACATAGCAGTTGTTTTAACTGATATTGGAACTATCTCATTGGTCTCATATGATTTTGGCTGTTTTGGAATAGCAACACCTACTCTATTCAACTCACTTGGTGTATTTCCTGCCCAAATTTCAAATCGGATGGGTGGAAAGATCTCTGCCCATGTAACTTTTGCAAAACTCCCTACTACTTCCTGAATAACAGGTGCTTGCCAACCAAAGTCAACGAGTACCTCCAAGGCTTCTTCCTGATACCCCAACCAGTCCCTACCCCCGTGATTATTAGGATTCCCTTTTCTATAATCTATCAATGTTTGTGCGCCATTCCCTCGATACCTCTTGTTGCTTTCAGTTAGTAATAATATAGAATCAGGCATAAATCCCTTAGGAAAAAATAAAAAAGACGCTACATCACTACTTAACCAGCCAGTTTTATAAGTCTTTGTTTTTATTAATGTAATTGTATTGAGTTCGATAGGTGCTTTATATATTGTACTTAAACTATCGGGTGTCATTCCGTTTGTTGTATAATGAATTACAGCGTTCGGTATTTTATTTTCTAATATTATTTTTTCATTTTTATCAATAACAGTAGATTTATTTTTCAAAATCGGCATACTCAATTTTAATTGCTCCTCCTCATCGGGAACAAAACCTAATTCAAAAGCCACCTGAGGCATTTGCTGCTCCAGTTGAATCAACTCTTTTTGCGTAATTGCAGTGTTCCATAAATATACTTTTTTCAACCCTACAAAATCGCTCAATAATTGAAGCGACGGAAAAGAAATAGGAGTATTAGAAAGTGCAATTTCCGCAAGTTGCTCGCAAGATTTAAGGGCATCAAGGTGTTTACCAGTTATATCTGTACCATTTAGAATGAGCTTTTCTATATTAGGAAACTGCGAAATAAAAGTTAAATCTTCGTCTGTTATAGGTAGTTTAGATAAATTTAGAACGACTAACTGCTCTTTCACACTGGCTAGTTCTTTTAAAAAACTAGCTTCATAAGCCTCGCGAACAAAGATAGTAGCTTCCAGTGCTGGCAAGTCTTTAGCAACTGCACTTACTGTTCTAAAGGGGGTATTCAACTGCTCTATCACTGAAGAAGAAACGGCAGAAAATGGATATTTTTTTTGAGTAGCAGTTGCGGTACTGAATGAAATATCATTTATCAACATTGCTAAGTGGCTGGAAGGCAACAGATTGACTATTTGTTGTTTTGTATCTGCGCCTTCGGCTATCCAATGGCGTATAATTTGTATTTCTGGTGCAGTCAACTGTGATTTTCCTTTAGGTGGCATATGTTCTTTATGCTGCAAAGGCAAATTTAATCGCTGTACAATTTGGCTACTATCTACATTTCCTGCTTGCCAAAGAGCACCATGCTTACCGCCTTTTATTAAATCCTCCAATGAAGTCATTATTAATGCTCCTTTTGATTTATTTTTATTGTGGCAAGC
>DAITMC010000031.1:3771-22819 GCA_036835365.1 Saprospiraceae bacterium | reverse complement strand
AATTAGCCATTGGCGATAATCCTTTACTAAAAAGTTCTGATGTAGAATTTGCTTTGCCCCAACCCTCCTACACGATTGATACCCTAGTACATCTTCAGGAAAAGCATGACAATAAAAAATTTGTCCTCATCATGGGAGGCGATAATCTAGCGACTTTACACAAATGGAAAAATTACGAAATTATCCTCCGCGATTATGAAATTTACGTCTATCAACGTCCTCATTATAACTTAGGTAATGATATGCGCTATGAAAATATCAAAATTTTTGATGCTCCACTAATGGAAATTTCATCTAGCTATATTCGCAATTGCATAAAAAACGGAAAATCAATAGAATACCTCGTTCCAGACCCTATTTTTCGCTATTTAGAAACAACAAAATTGTATCCTTAAAACCATTTTGTACGTATTTACCGTATTCTCATTAAAAATTACCACAGCTCTAAAATACAGTTGCTCAAAAAAAAGATATTAATTTTATATTAATAAATATTTTTGCGTAACGTTTTTAACTCAGTGCATTTAACAAATTGTGATACCATGAAATATCTACTCTACAAAGTCATTTTACTTTGGTCTTTCCTTATCGCATTTACTTTCGCCACCCAAGCACAATCTCCTTTTGTAGTAACTACTAGCAGAATGGACAAAACTTACAAAGTCAATGAATGGATGACTTTTGATGTTGTTTCTGACATAACAGACAGTGTGAACTACGAAATCCGATTTGACCGTTATGCCCCCCCTATTCAACAGGGAAAAATAGGGCTACAAGCAGGGCAAACCACAAAAATCTACTTTAAGGCAGAAGAACCCTGTGCTTTGATTTGCATGGTCAGTAATCCCCAATTTTCAGATGTAGAAGGCGCTGTTTTTGAACCCTTTAGTATCACCCCATTGGAAGAAGAGCCTAGCGACTTTGATGCCTTTTGGCTAGAAGCCTTAGCAGAACTAGCGCGTGTGCCAATTGACCCTAAACTAAGTTTCTATGAAGCGACAGATTATTCGACCACCTACCGCCTCAACTTGGGCATGATTGATGGTAGAAGAGTTTATGGTTTCCTTTCTGTTCCTAAACTCGAGGGAAAAATGCCTGCGGTGGTATCCCTACCTTCCTTTGGTGCAGGAACGAGCATTGTACGCCCTGTCAACGACATTGCAGAAAATATAGGTGCATTAGCACTTGCTATTAGTATCCACAACGCTGAACCGGACGCTATTGACTCCAGAGCTTATGAGCCAGACAATCTGACCAACCCTAAAGAATATTACCAGCGCTATGCGGTACTAGCCGCCATTCGCGCCATTGATTATTTTTTTACACGTCCCGATTTTAATGGTAGTGTAGGATTAACAGGCGTAAGTCAAGGTGGTGGATTGGTGGTTATGGTAGCCGGCGTGGATAAACGCGTGGCTGCCGTTACTTTTGGCAATCCTACGCACAGTGAACATTCAGGGCTTCGCCACGAAAGAGCAACTGGTTTTCCTTACTATTTTGTGCGTGCCAAAACGGCTTTTAGAGAAGATGCCATTTTACAAAAAGTAGCCGCCGCTTCTAAATACTACGACAATATTTATTTTGCCAAACGATACAAAAAGCCATCTCTCGCAGTACTGGGCTATGAAGACCAAGTTTGCCCAACTGCAACGAGCTTCGCAGCGTTTAATCAATTGGAAGGAAAAAAAATATTGCTGAGTGCTACCAAATTAGCGCATAACAATCCAGGTGAATACTGGGCGCTGCGATACGATTTTTTTAGACGCTTTTTGGTAGGTGCAGATCGCTCGCCACTACCCTATGTACAAGCACATAAAGGCTATGAGATTGATGCCGGTAGAGATACAACCATTCATATCAATCAACCTCTTATGCTACATGGCGTAGCCATGTTGCGCCATGCACCTCTTACAAAAAACATTCGTTGGAGAAAACTGCATGGCAACGGCGAAGTGACTTTCGCAAATCCTAACGAAGTAGAAACAAATGTAACTTTCAGTAATTCAGGAGAATACACATTAGCACTTGAAGTAAGGGATGAAACATTACTCCATACAGATAAATTTTACACTTTACTAGACCAAGTGAAAATAATAGTGAAAGAAGCGAGCCAAAGCATGGCTTTGAACTGTCCCTCCGATATTCGGGTAGTTACGAGAGAATTTGTAGCACAGGTAAACTGGCAAACACCGACCGTTAGCAACGCCTGTAACAACGAAGGTGTTAATTTGAGATTGACTAATGGGCTTTTGCCCAATAGCTATTTTCCAAGAGGTATCACCCGAATTGCTTATCAAGCAACAGATGCTTGTGGGCAAGTAGCGACCTGTAGTTTTCAAGTTGAAGTAATCTCTTCCAATGCGCTTCAAATTGAATGCCCTAAACCCATAAGTGTTATTACCTGGGAATCCACGACAAAAGTAGCTTGGGAGTTGCCTAAGGTAAGAAATGCTTGCCATGGGCAAGAAGCGCAACTCACTCAAACACAAGGACTACCATCAGGAAGTGATTTCTCCGTAGGCTTACACACGATTACCTACCAAGCAGTAGATACTTGCGGGCAACTAACAACTTGCTCTTTTGAAATTGAAGTCGTAAAATTAGCACCAATGGAATTAACCTGCCCCAAAGATATTAAAATAAATACCTCACAGTCAAATGCTATTGTAGAGTGGGAAAATCCAAATGTCGTACATAGCTGCTACAATAACAATATTCAACTTATACAAACTAAAGGTTTAGCACCAGGCAGTGCTTTTCCTATTCGTATCACGGAAGTGGAGTACAAAGTCAAAAATGACTGTGGACAAGAAGTAACTTGTTCCTTTATCGTCGAAGTAGTCCATATATTACCAGCACTCGAAGTAGAATGTCCAAATCATATTGTCGTTACTACCCTTTCACAAACGGCTATCATCAATTGGGAATTACCTAAAGTAAAAAATGCTTGCAGCGCATCATTTCAATTGGTGCAAAACGAAGGGCAGCAACCGAATAGCCTTTTCCCAGTAGGTACAACGACAATCTCTTATCTTGTTGAAGATGCTTGTGGCAGATCAGCCACTTGTTCTTTTACGGTGCAAGTCATTCAACAAGAATTAAATTTTGAAGTAGAATGTCCTGAAAACATTGACTTAATGCTACCTTCAGGACAGTGGATTATGCGCGTTTATTGGAATGACCCTTTAGTAACCACTGCTTGTCATTATGGATTATCGGTGAAAAGAATCAAGGGAATAGCTAGTGGCAGCTATTTTACCATTGGTGTTTCAGAAATTATTTACGAAATAAAAGATGAATGTGGAAATAGTGCCATTTGTGCCTTTACGATTACGATTACGCCTAGCACTAACACCATTAGAAACAGCAATAACAATCCAAATGAGACGCTACATTTTGATGTTTACCCTAACCCTGCTAGTCAGCAAATTAATGTATCCATAGAGGATGAATGGGCAGAACAAAATGTACTTTTTGAAATCGTGGATGTACTCGGAAGATGGAAAGGTCAATATCGTATAACTAAAACCACTACTCCTATTGATATAAGTCATTTTACAAATGGCTGGTACTTTTGGCGCATTTCAAGTCCCAAAAATGAAATATTACAAACGGGAAGGTTTGTCAAACGAGACGATAGGCAATAGTAGTAGGGTGAATTGCTTATAATATTTAAGCAACTCACCTATTATTTCTTTGATTACTAAGGCTTTAAGATGTGTTAACTACTGTAAAATAATTTCTTTCTCGTCAATTAATCTTCTAATGTTGATGAGCGCATAGCGCATACGCCCTAGAGCCGTATTGATACTTACTCGAGTCAACTTCGCAATTTCTTTGAAGCTCATGTCCGCATAATGTCTCAAGATGACAACTTCCCTTTGCTCAGGAGGCAGCATATCTACTAATTTGCGGATTCTCTCGTGAGTTTGACTTTTCATAATACTTTCCTCCGCATTATCGTCTGCTAACTGCAATACATCGAAGATGTCAAACGTTTCTGTTGGAGAAACTTGCGGGCGACGCTTCGAGCGACGGAAGTAATCAACGCACATATTGTAAGAGATGCGCATTGCCCATTGCAAGAATTTACCCTCATGGTTGTATTTACCTTTTCTCAGGGTATCAATAATTTTAATGAAGACTTCTTGAAAAATGTCTTCTGCTAGGCTTTGATCTTTAACAAAAAGATAAATAGAGGTATAAATCTTTTGTTGATGTCTATTAAGAAGTATTTCGAAGGAACGTTCATCTCCTTCAAGATAGTGCTTAATTAACAGTTGATCAGACAAAGAAAGTTGATCGCTAAGCGGCATAACTTGCATAACTAAATCCAATTTAGTTGATAATAATGTTCGTGGTCTTTAAACTCAATGTAGATTTACCGCTATAGACTATTATTTTTGGAAAGTGACTTAATCGGCTGTTAACAAAAAATTTCAAAATAATATCGCTAAGTTAGGCTAAAAAATAATATTTATGTGTAATAAATCAACTATTAACTAAAATTTAACCATAGCTAACTATTTTAGCGCTACTCTTTCTTTGACAAAGATACATTACCTTTCGATATTTCCTAATGTAAATTTTCAGTATTATTAATTTCAGTCGTTATCTCAATCATTTGCTGCTGAACGAAACGTTTTTTGTATCCTAATGCAAAGCAGTAAGCAAAGAATAGATATTTTCCTTTTTCATAAAAATTTTCACTTTTACCGAAAAATACCAAGCAAGTTAAAAAAGACCTACACCAAAACAATTGGAGAAGGTGTAGGACGAATTAAAACATACTATGAGAAAACTTTAAACGAAGATAGTTGAGATGATATACTTTGTGTAGTTGTTTTAGAAAACGGTAGCTATTTTCTGGAGAACGGTAGGTTCGGCCCTCGAAGCGTACTTTAACGCCATACGTGGGTAAATGAAGTAAACATATTTTATTAGTTGCCCGCTTGACAGCGCATAGCAAGCAGGTTCGTTTACTGGAAATGCAATATAAATACGTATCAATGGTAAGCGACAAGCAAATTAAACAGCATAAATATACAGACAATTTTTACTGCTTATTCACTAAACCTATTTGAGACACAGAAAAAAATCAATTTTTTATACCTCCTTACTATTTTATTTCTAACTCCATGATAGGAATTAAGACTTCCACGCGCGTACCCAGAGATACTCCCGTGTTGGTATCTTCAAGGTCAATAATTTGTACAAAGCTTTCACTGCCTTCGGCTTCGTGTAAAATCTGTAACCGTGTTTCTGTAATACTTGTACCCATTGATTTGTGGCTCTGGTGTTGTACTTTTTGCTGGAGCTGTTTAGCCACATTCCTCCCAACGCCATTATCCTCAATCACGCAAAGGATGCTGTCTTCATCTTCTTTAGGCATCAAAAATTCTACCCGAATCCATCCATTTTCTTTAGGTCGAAGTCCATGTTCGATAGCATTTTCCACATAAGGCTGCACAATCATAGTGGGTACACCAATGATGTCATCCTCAATTTCTTCATCCACTATAATAGTGTATTTTAGCTTATCTCCAAATCTCAACTTGGCGTTTATCTCCAAGTAATCCATTAAAAATTCCACTTCTTCCTCTAAAGAAATAATTTCTTGCTCAGAATATTCCAAACTTCGTCGCATAAGTTTAGCAAACTTGGAAAGGTATTTTGCGGCTAGGGTTACATCGTTGGAAGTAATATAATTTTGAATAGAATTGAGTGCATTAAACATGAAGTGCGGATTCATCTGCGCGCGTAAGGCTTTGAGTTGCAACTGGGTAGCTTTGAGCTTTAGCAATTCTGTTTCTCTACGCTTTTTTTCTGCGTCGTATTTCACTTCCAGTTCTATTCGCTCTCGTTTACTCGCCTGATTTTCATAAAGTTGGTCCATCCTATCGTGCTCCACTAAGTAATCATAAGCCCTTTTATGGTCGCCTAAATCAGCATAGAAAGTAGCAATACTTTTACAAACCTCAGAGAGTAAGCGGTAGTCCTCTATAATTTCTGCGTAAGCATAGGCGTTATTAAAATGATGTAATGCCCGTTCGTGCTCTCCTAATTCAGCATAAAGCTGTGCCTTCCAGCTATCTAGTATAGAAAAATTATAAAAATCTCTTGTTGAGTTTTCTTCATAAAGTTGCTCGGCACGATTAAAAAAGTCTAGTGCTTGATCGTACAATTTGCGATCGAGGTAGCAATGTCCAAGATTAGCATAGGCACTAGCCCTAGCTTGAAGGCTTACATCATCTTTAACATTGATAGCCTTCCAAAAATAAACTTCGGCGCTATCATCGTCATCCAACGCCATATAACCATTACCCACATTGAGATAGTGCCAAGAAAGCCGAGGGCGAATATCCATTGTTTCGCACATATTGACCACTCGAAGATAAGCCTTTACACTTTGCTCATGTTGATTATTCTGCTCATAAATTTTACCTAAACCACTGTTAATGAGCGTCAGAAAATAATAATCTTTAATCATTAGCTTTGAAGTCAATGCACTAATGCCCTTATCTGCTTCCAATAGCAATTCTACTGATTTCGAGTAATTATTGTCATACAAATTTAGATACCCTTCGCGGCAAAGAATACGTGTTTGCAATCGTTCATCAGGAAAGGATTGCAATTTTTTTTCTGCCTTGCGCAAAAAAGACATCGCCGACTCCATTTTATTGAGGTTTGCACAAGTGCCTGCGTAGTCAATAAATGCTTCGGCTTGTTGTATTGCGGAGCCACGCTCATTGAGTAAGTCAATGGCTTGTAAAAAGTGTATTTCTGCTAGAAAAAAGTTATAGAGTTGATTTTCAACAATAGCAGTATTGAGGTGGAAATTCAATTTCAAATCGGGAATGTTCCAATTTGTTAATAATTTTTGTTGCTCCGAAAGCAACACCCTTGCTTTGGCAACATCAGTGTAAGCATAGTAACTTGCTAGTTGATCAATTAAGATAGCACGCTGCTGTTTATCTTTTTGATGCGCCAGTTTTTGTTCTAAATACCTGATGTTGGTGTCGTGATTACTATGTGCTGTCAATACGATATAAATTAATGCAACCCTTCAATTTTAATCCTAGTGATGTATCTTCAGATTGCACATTAACATTATACCGTTATCTATTGAGGCACTATATTTCCGCAACCATTTCGATTACCCCACTTCTTAATTTTTTTTCCACCCTTAAGTTTATCTTGTTGCTCTTTTGGGATTTCATTTTTTCCTTCCAATGAAGCTAATGTTTTTCTTTTCTTTCCCATAGTGTCTTATGTATTACACAGACTTTCAGTGTAAACAGAGCTAAAATAAGGAAGTCCCTTGTTTGCTACCCATATTTCTTCAATATATACACAAAAAACCTGAAAGTTGACAATCAAATTTATTCCAAAACGCAATTACTCAGGTAAAGTTACAAATCTTTTTTACCTAAGTAGAATGAAAACATAACGATAACATACATGAATAATCATTATATGTCATCTTTTGATTGCTGTGTCTTTACGTTGAAGAAGTTTTTTACATAAAAGGATTTGTGATTACAACCCCTCTTGCAAACGTTTCATTTGTTCCATAAAAGTTGGACGGCGACGGCGTGAAACTTCAATTTTCATGCCATCGTCCATAATCAAATAACCTCCCTCGCCTTTCACAAACTTACGCATGAAATTTAAGTTAATCACATGGCGTTTGTGGACGCGATAGAAATTGAAGGGGGCCAGTAACTCTTCGTATGATTTAATCGTCTTTGATGCGGTAATCCGCTCTCCAGTCATTAAGAATATATGGGTATAGTTGTCGTCAGCTTCAAAGCGCATAATATCTACGATGTTGACAAAATAAATGCCATCCAAAGCAGAAATACTCATTTTCTTGAACGCATTGGGGTTGTTAAAATAAGTGTTAAATATGTCTAAGCGACTGTTGATATGACTGCTTCGTTTTTGATACACGCGCTCCATCGTTTCTTTCAAGGCATCAGGGTCAATTGGTTTCACAATGTAACCAATCGAGCTGTACTCACAGGCTTTAATGGCATATTCTTCAAATGCTGTAACAAAAACCACCTCAAAACTGATTGGTGATAATTCATTGAGTATCTGAAACACCTGACCATCGGGCAGATTGATGTCTAAAAATGCAACATCTGGTTCAATTCCTGGAGTAGAAAGTAACTGAATACCCTCTTTAACGCTTCTTGCTTCACCAATCAATTCAATTTCAGGGCAATATTGGAGCAACAAATTTTTAAGATTGTTCAACCCCTTTTCTTCATCTTCTACGATAATAGCCTTCAGCATATCTGTCTTTGGTTTGGGCGTATTAGATGGTATTCGTGTTGTGGCTTCCATAATCTTTGAGTGTTTAGTGTATGTCAATACAATTCTGCATTTATAATTTGACTTACTTAGATATTGAACACTAAATTCAAAAGTTTATTTTACGGAAATGAATTATTTTTTTATCTAATGTGTATTTTACTTTTTTATTACCATCCTCCCGATGCGCCACCACCACCAAAGCTACCGCCGCCGAAGCCTCCAAATCCACCTCCTCCGCCACCAGACCAACTACCACCACCGCCAGTCCAACTGCTACCACCTGGCATGATTACCCAGCCACCTCCGCCTCGACCTTGATAGCGACCGCCCCGATAGTAACCACCGTCATCATCCCCACCGCCTCCTTTAGCATTGGCAATGATAACAAATATGATGAGCACTAGTATAATGAGAAAAATAATAGGAAAATCACCTCCCTCTGTTCTATCTGCAACATACTCGCCGCTACCCAATTGAAAAATAATATCGGTAGCCCTGTTCAGTCCATTGTAATAATTTTGTTCTCTAAAAGCGGGACCAATAACATTATCTATTATGCGCTTTGACATGGCATCAGTTAAAAAACCCTCCACGCCATAGCCAGTGGCTATTCTCAACTTTCGATCATCGAATGCTATATAGATGAGGATACCATTATCTTTTTGCTTATCGCCTACCCCCCATTTTTCAGAAAGGCGTTGGGTATAATCAACAATGTCGTCGCCGCCAAGTGATTGTTCAATAACAATTGCTATTTGGGTGGAGGTAGAATCGTTATAGGCTACCAGTTTTTGCTCTAGGCGGTTGCGTTCTCCCGCATTCAACAAATTGATGTAATCGTTCACCAAACGCGGAGGTGAAGGGCGAGCAGGAATGGACTTTTGAGCAACGCCTATTTGTGGAATCATCCATAAAAGAAACATGCCCCAAAAGCTATATTTTAAAGATAGTCTGTTAGTTACTATATGAGATTTCATCTGGTAGTTCATTTATATCTTGATTATCGTAAGGGAAGTAGGCTTTAAGTTTTTCGCCCACCATTTGGATGCCTTGTGTAATTCCTTTTTCAAATTGCCCCTCCTTAAAATGTTGCTGCATCACTTCTTTTATGTCTTCCCAAAAATGAGTAGGCACTACGTTGTTGATTCCCTCATCACCAAGAATAACAAAGTTTTTCCTCTCTGGGACAATAAAAAATAATACTCCATTGCGCGCTGTTGTTTTTTTCATGCCTAGCACTTTGAATGTTCTATGTGCGGCTTTTATGGTTTGACCTTTGCAGTTCGCTTCCAAGTGCACCCGAATCTCACCACTTGTATTTTTTTCAGCTTCGCGAATGGCTTCCACGATTCGGTCGCCCTCTTCTGGTGTAAAAAAGTTTATCATAAGGCAAAGGTTTTTAGGCGTATGGCAAACATCTTCAACGCTGCTTGTCATACGACCTTGAGATACGAAATTACTTGCTGAAATCGAAATTAACTGTTGGTGCATCCTGTGCTTTAGGGTCTGCCTGAAACTGTGGACGAGCATCAAATCCAAAAATAGCAGCAAAAATAGCGGCTGGGAAGCGGCGCACCGATTTGTTGTATTCAGTAACTACCTCATTGAAACGATCGCGCTCCACTTTAATTCTATTTTCTGTCCCTTCAAGTTGGCTTTGCAATTCCTTAAAACTTTCTGTTGCTCTCAATTCAGGATAGCGTTCTACGGTTACTAAAAGTCTGCCTAATGCAGAGGAAAGTTGACCTTGTGCCTCTTGAAATTGTTGCAGTGCTTCGGGAGTTAACTTAGAAGGATCAATGTTAACAGAAGTCGCTTTTGCTCTAGCTTCCACTACATCCGTAATGGTTTGGCGTTCAAAATCTGCTGCACCTTTTACGGTGTTCACTAAATTTGGAATCAAATCGGCGCGGCGTTGATAAGCACTTTGCACATTGCCCCATGCTTGATTCACATTTTCATCTTTGTCAACCAAGTTGTTATACGTTCCACAGCCACTCATCAAGAAAATCAATCCAATAGCTACAAGACCTAAAATGAGGATACTTTTTCCCATGATTTTGTTTGTATTAAGTTTAGAATTTTTTTGTAAATGAATAAAATTCGTCTCAAAGATAGTAAAAATCCAAGCAAGTAATTAGTTGCCAGTAATCTACCAATTTCAAGTTTTTGACGACAAAACTCAGAAAAGTAGCAAAATAGTTGGTTCTGCCTTTACAACAGTGTAGGAATAGACCATACCTTCTACCTATACATCCATACACTACATATGTTTTGAAAGCAATAAGCGCAGGACGCCGCTTGGGAATTAGTTGTAAACATCTGGTAAAACGTGAATTAATTCACTTTTGAAGCGTTATAGAAAAGAAAGCCATAAAATAAGAAAAAAAGGACTGACAGATTATTCGACCACCTACCGGCTATGGTCTCGAAGACTTAAAATGTTTTTTTTAGAACCCTACATCAATTGTATAAGCCAAGCATGACCCCTCTTTCAAGTGCTGAAAGAGGGGCTATGCTTGGCTTACACAAAGCAGGAGCTTATATATTATTCTTTAAGGTAGCAAGATAAGCCACTAAATCTCGGATTTGGCGTTTAGTGAGCCGTTCTGCCATACTCGGCATACTGGAAGCAGCATCAATACGCTCTTTTACTTGTAGCTTATCCACGGTGCGGGTGGCTGTTTTGCTTATTTTTAGCGTAATGCTGTTGTCGTTTTCATCTTCTATAATGCCTGCTACCACTTCGTCATTTTGTAAAGTAAGGGTGGCAAAGCCGTAGCCTAAAGCCATCACTGCGCTTGGGTCAACAAGAGATTCTAATAAACCACGCTCATCGTATTTTGAACCAATGTGAATTAGATTAGGACCTACTTCAGCACCAGGTCCTCCAATCGCATGGCATTTCAAGCACTGCGCATTCCCATCCCAAAGGGCAATATTTTTTCCTTTTTCTACATTTCCTCCCTCCAAACATTCTCGATAAGCAGCTACTCTATCTTCTTTGGGCTTGCTAGCTTCATATTGTTGCAACAAAGCCTTTAAGCCTTCATGCTCACTTGCTGCCACTGTTTCTACTAACTCCAATTCAAGGCTAGGGAGCAATTGATTCTTCATTAAAGCCTCCATTTTATTCGCCAATAATGCTACGGCTGGCGCTCCTTTGAATTGGCTAAGTGCCGTGAAAACGGCTTGCTGCTCTTGGATGCTCCCTTTGTTCAATACTTTTTCAAATAGCTCCACCGCACGCTGCTCTGGCAGTTTTGATTCAGGAATAATGCTCAAGGCAGTAGCTCTTACTTTTTCGCTTTTATCATTGAGGGCAATATCCAACATTTTATCCAGTTGTGGCGCATCTATTTGATTAAGCGTAATAAGGGCTTGACTGCGCACTTCTGCATCTTTATGGCGTTGAACTATGTTGGCTAGTGTACTGGCAGCAGTCGTAATGTTCATTTTTCCAATAGCAACTATGGTCGCCATTTGAATAATTGGATTATTTTCTGCTAACAAAGATTCTACGACAGGTTGCAGGGCAGCGGTAGCAGGTGCGCCATCGCGTGGGGCAACTCCTCTATAACGCCCATCTACTCTATCTAGCACAGAAGGATTTGCCCAGACACTCAGTGCTGCAATGGCTTCCGCACGCATGGCAGCAGGGGCAGACTTGCGAAGGATAAATGCTTTTAGCAGCTCTATATTTTCAGGTTTACCCACTCTTGAGTTGGCATTAATGGCTCGTCTCCATAAGGCTTCATCCGTAAAACGTGTTTCTTGTAGCACTTGAGCCAAAGCGGGCAGTGCTGCTTCAATAGATAGGTCGTCGTTTATGGCTCTGGCGGCTTCAGTTACAATGTATTCATCTGCATCTTTCAAAAATTCGGCAACGCCCTTGTGCTGCATTCTGCGCAAAGCGACTACGGCTACGATTCTTGCTGCCCGAGAAGGATGATTTTTTAGCGCAACAAGTGGCTCGGCTTGCCCAATTCGACCTAGTGCAATCATAGCACCATGTCTGAGATAGGTATCTTCATTATCGTTCTGAATAACTAAGTCAATAATTGGCTGAACGGCTGTCGCATGAGCAATTCTACCCAGTGCCTCCACAGCAAAAAACTGAACTCTTGGCGAAGGATGTTGAAGCAATTGAATGAATTGACTAGCAGGGGATTCATAGCGAATATCGCCGAGTATTTTAGTCGCTTGCGCTACAATTTCATCGTCTTTGTCGTTGAGTAGTGGAACTAATTTTTCGGCTATGGCTTTGTCTTTTCTCGCCAACTGCCCTATGCCCCAAATGGCATGTACTCTGGCCAGTTGATGTCCAGTTTGTTCACTCATTTTTACAAAAGCGGCTAAGCCATTGTTCCCTCTTTTTGCCAATTCAAATTGTGCTTTTTGACGCACGCGCATATCGGCATGTTTCAATAATTCACTCAAAGCGGCTATGTCTTTTTTGGCAAACTCAGCAGCTAATAGCTGCTGAGTTTCTGCTCGCAGCGGATGTGCTTCTGCCGCTGGAACGTCCATTTTCCAAACTCTACCCACGTTGGAGATGTTCCATCCATCTACCCAGTCCACCATATATAGTGCGCCATCGGGTCCAAAGTCAATACCGACAGGTAAAATACCACTTAGCACCACTTCGTCTTTATCAAAGTCAAATCCAGCGCCTTTAGGCGTTAGTTGAAATGCCCAGAGTTTTGAGCGAGCAGGATTACCCACAAATTCTGCAAAGAAGAACTTGTTTTTCCATTTCTCGCCCAGTGCTGTACCTGGATTGTATTTCATGCCTGCGGGACCGTTGTGGTAGCTTTTGATTGGGGGAAGAATGTAGGCAGCTTGTCCCTCAAATCGAGGTTGATAGAGTTTTTCGTCCATCCAAACTTTGTAGGCATTGTTATCAGGGTCGGTATATTTACCAAATTGCCAGTTGATTCGCCAGCCGCTATCAGAACCATTGACGAGGTAAACCAATCGCTCTTTCTCGCCTGGATGGTCGCCATCGTTATCCACTGTAATTAAGTTGCCGTATTCATCAAACACAAATTCGTGCGTGTTTCTTACGCCATGCGCAAACACTTCAAAATCACTACCATCTGGATTGGCTCTACAGATAATACCTTCGTTGGGATATTTCCATGCTTTGCCCTCTTTATCCACAATATTTGCGCCAATATCGCCAATGCTCCACCAAATTTTACCATCCGGACCAACGGTAAGCCCTGACATTCCATGTCCTCCAAATCCAATATGCACCCCATAACCATGAGAAATAGATTCTCTTTTATCGGCTTTACCATCGCCGTTAGTGTCTTTCAAGCGCCACAAATCAGGCGCGATGCCCGCAAATATTTCGTCATCAAAGGTCAGCACGCCATTCATTACATCACTAATTTCGGTATTGAACCCAGAGGCATACTCTTGGGCAAAATCCGCCACACCATCGCCTGATTTATCTTCTAGTCGGATAATTCGTTCGTCCTCCACCAATAAGTCCTGCCAGTCCGTTACGCCGTCGTCATTCAAATCGGGCAACCAATTATTTTTTTCACTATTTGAGGCATCAAAATACCTTTTAGTAAAGTTCCGTCTATCTTCGACTGTTTGGAAAGACATGGATTCTGTCATCCAATCTCGATGCCGTCGAATATCAAATTCTGCATGATTTCGTCTTTGTGTGCTAGATACAAAGGCTCTACCTTGATGGTCAATGGAAATAGAAATTGGATTAATGATGAGTGAATCAGAAGCCCAAAGTTTCAATTCAATGCCTTCTGCTAGCTGAGGCTTGACCTCACTTTCAATCTTTTTTGCGATGTTTATCGCCTTTTCTGGTGTGAGTTGCTTTATGCTTCCATCATTAGCGTTGCCATCTTTGATGGTGTTACAACTAAAAATGAGTGCAAAACCAAGTAAAAGCAAAAATAGGAATTGCTTCATGTGTTTGAATATTTTCGTTTTGTTAATAATAAAAAAGCTAAATTAGTGGATTAACAGCACATCTCCATATTGTTTAGAAATTTGACGACCATTTTCGGTCTCTATTTCAAACGTCAAATGCCAAAAGTAGATACCATCATCTAACAAATTTGTTTTAAATGTACCATCCCAACTTTTTTTCGGCTCATCACTTTTGAAAACCATATTACCCCAACGGTTGAATACGGTAAATTGATAATTAAAAATCGTCTGATTTACGTCAATAAATGGGACAAAGGTGTCGTTAGTGCCATCTTGATTCGGCGAAAAAGCATTCGGTGCATAAACTGCTGGCAAGCAGCGTTGTGCAATCACATCAAGGACGACAGGAATGTTTCCACAATCGGATATGGCTTCAATCTGATAAGTACCCGCTGAAGTGAGTTTGCGTTGGGTAGCTATCACGCCATCTTGCCATATAAAACTGGTATTTCCAACCAAGGTAGTGTCTAGTAGCGTTAGTAAATTGATAGTCAGCACTTCATCTTCGCACCATGTTATTGTTTTGTTTATGCTGCTGGGAGTGGAGGTTAATGTTACTTCGTCGAGGTTATAATAAAAAGAGCGAAAAACGCCACTGCTAGCAGATGCTGCACAAGGTGGCAATTCACCAAAAGTGCCTAGTGGCAGAATAATACCCAAGTAGTTTTCGCCACCCAATGCTTCAAAACAAGTGTTAATAATGGTCCATTCTGTACTTGGAATAGTGGAGGTAATCCCTTCCGTTTCTAGCACTGCCACTAGTCGAGCAGTAGTAGAAGCAGTGCCGTTAGAAAAGTTATTGTTGATAGTGATGCTATCTTGAGCAAGGTAAATATCAATATGTTGATTGGGTTCTAAATTGCATCTTGAAATGGTAGCATCAAAGCCCTGATACCCCCCTCGATTGCGTATTGCCATTTGAAAATAGTAAGTCTTTCCTGCTTCGAGCGGTTCAGCTAAAGCCGTGGCAATACCTTCGGAAACATAAGTCCCGTTTGAGTTCCAGCGGCTAGAGAGTCCTGCGAAGTTGTTGCCTTGGTATGCTTTTAAAGTACGGTTGTAGAAGACAGAACCTGACTCATCTAAAGTGCAATTGTTAATAAATAAATCAGGTGTGGCATCTAAGCGATACCAATGTACCAAATGTTCGAATGCTTTTACTGGATTTTCACAGTCATTACTGCCCCGCATTTCAAATCCTGAATCGGGTATCAGATTTTGAGCCGTAATCGCACTCATTGTGCAACAACAACAAAATATCCAAGAAAAATATTTCATAGTCCTACTTTAGCTTAAAATTTGATGGCTCTAGTAGCTATGACAGCTTTTGGCGTTTTTAGTTGAAAGATATAAACGCCCGATGTTAGATTTTGTGGCACTTGCCATTCCCAGATGCCCATGCTAATCGGTTGTTCAAATTGTACTAAACGCTCTATCATCCTGCCCTGACTATCTAGTATGTTAATTTCCATAGGAGTTTCCTCTTCTAGTTCATAGGTCAGAAATAGTTGATCGCTAAAAGTCGTAGGCGAAGCTATTAATTCATTTTTCTTCACTACCTTACTGTCTGAATCATCCATATTTTCCTTAATGATAAGATGTTGATTAGCAGCCACTTTTTGTAGCACTTGTTGCTTACCACCTATCCACTTAACGGTGAGAGTATTTACCTCTTTGGCGTTGCCTAAGCCAAAATGAGCAATGGTGCTATTTTGGGATGCATGACTTGAGCCGCCCTCTATTTCTCGAAGGAGTAATTTCCCGTCCACTTCGACTTCGACTCTTGAGCCTAGCCCATTTCTATCTGCTTCTACGCCTTGCAAACTTATTTTGAGCCAATTCCCTTTGGGCGCATCGTTGCGGTAGAGTAAGCAACGCGCATTGAGCAATTCGCCAGAGGGGTCGCGCGGTACCTGATTGACGACCAACAAATCCAAATCGCCGTCATTATCGTAGTCAAATACGACAGAGCCTCTTCCAATTTTATAATCTTGCAGTCCTACTTCTTTTGCTACCTGTTTGTATTTACCGTTTTCGTATTCAAAAAAGAAGTTAGGATTGGGTCGAATGGTCGGATTGAGTGCGCCATTGCAAACAAATAAATCCATATCTGTATCGTGGTCATAGTCAAAAAAGTTAGCTCCCCAGCTCACAGGTGGACCTAAATAAAGCGAATCATAAATCGTCGGAATAGCTAATCCAGTTTGTACCGTTTGGTCTAGAAATGGTTTGCCTTGCCCTTGTTGATTCATGGAGAGTAAACTTGTGCCAAGATTGGTTACAAAGTAGTCCATGTAGCCATCAAAATTGTAATCTGCTTGCGCAATGCCCATGGCGTTCATGCCGTAGTTCAAGGCGAGTTGTAAGGTTCTATTAGTGAATTTTCGCTTAGGATATTCATTTCGGAACATCAAATTGGTGGTACTTTTAAATCCAAAATCATTGACCACATATAAATCTAAATCGCCATCATTATCATAGTCGGTGAAAGCCCCTTGAAATCCGAAACCTACATAATCTAAGCCATAAAAGGTGCGAGCATCCACAAATCTTTGACCACCTACATTGATAAACAAGAAATCAATAGAAGGTTGGAAGGAATTAGTGATGGTTTGTTCGTTGTAAATAGAGATACCAGTCGTGGAGTTGCTAAAATAGTTACTCACATATAAATCGGGGTAGCCATCGGCATTGATGTCGCCAAAAGTAGCACTCATGCTATTCACGCGATAATCTTCCAACGCCCATTCTTTTGTGACCTCTCTGAAAGTGCCGTTGCCATTATTTAGATAGAGCAAATTTGGCGCAATAGTGCGGCGTTCGTCTAGGAAATTCATAGTCGTAATGAGCAAGTCCTTAAAGCCATCTCTATTGATGTCTGCCGCAGTTACGCCTTGTGTGTAAGTGGTGTAAGTTCGGTCAAAACCTGCTTTTTCATGAATGTCCGTAAATGTGCCATCCCCATTGTTTCGATAAAGCACATCGGGTACTACACCACCTGTGATGTAAACGTCTTCAAAGCCGTCATTATCAAAGTCTATCACACAAGCCCCACCACCAAAGGTGGCTAGATCAATTTTAAACGCATGGTTGATACCCGCTGCTGCGGAAACTTCTGTGAATTTTTGTTGTGCTTGCAAGGTATAGCTTCCTATTAGGATCACAATTATTATTGAAAGTAGCTGTATTTTCATCATTCATTTTTTTATTGACAACCTAAATCAGCTTTTGATTGGTCATCATTGTTTGGAAAACATTTGCCTGAAGGTAGGCGATTAGGTACATATCTGAAAAGGTTCGGGTCGCGAAGCCCTCGTTCTAAAAAGGCTGTAATTTGTTTGATTTCTTCATTTGTCAAATTTAACGGTTTAAACTGCTTAGAGAGTTGAGGCTTAGGCACGATTTCGTTCTCAGGCAATGCTCTATTTTTGTACTCCACTACGGATTGGATGGTGTTGAAACTTCCACCATGTCCATAAAAAGAAACATCGCTTAGGTTATATAATGTAGGCACTTTGAATTGGTATAAATCTTCTGATTTTCCTGTGAATCCACCTCTGCCCTCTGCGGAAGTAAAAAAATCTTGACCAACTGTGTTCGTAACACCTTCGCCAATTAAATCCTTCATGCCAAGTGCATGAAATTGGTTAGAACTTAATGCCGGTCCGGTATGGCAATTCACACAAGCTGCTTTATCGAAAAACAGGATGGCTCCTTTTTTTTCTTCCTCTGTCAATGCTGTTTTATCGCCTTGCAGCCATTTTTGAAAAGGTGCTTGATTGGTCAATAAAGTGCGCTCATAGGCTGCAATAGCTAATCCAGCAATAGTATCGGTATAGCGTCTTGCCTCTGGAATAGCTGAAAATGCTTGATCGAAAAGCGTTTTGTATTCAGGATATTGCTCAATCAATTTGGTGTTTACCCTTTGGCGGTGAATAATCAAACCTGCCATTGCTTGAATTTCTAAACCTTGAAAGCTAAGAAAATTAAGGGCTTTGGGACTTCTCAATGCCCATTTAGCTTCCGTCCCAGCATTGATGGGAGTATCGCCTAGTTGCCCATTCCATAGCATTACCTCCTGCCAAGCAGTATTTAATACCGTGGGCGTTCTAATTGGTTGAATATCAAGAAAATCAAATCCGTAATCGGCTATTACCTTTCTTGCTTCGCCTTGTTTTCCAAAACCAATACCACCTTCCCCTACGCCTTGTCGTATGCCTGCTTGAAAACCTGCGGCTGCATGATGGCAGGAAGCGCAGGAATAAGTACCTGCTTGGGCTGGCTTTCTTGGATTAATGCCGATGGCGGTTTCGTGGAACAAAAGTTGACCTAGTGTTACTTTTTCTTTCGTTATTTTATTATTGGGGTCTTGCGGGATATTGGCGTAGTCTGTTTCGCTTGGCATAGTAAAAAAGGACAGTCCTTTTTCTGGTGCTGCTTGTTGTAGCTTGGCTTTAAGGGCCTCATCTAGTGTGCCATAAGTTTCTTCTTTGGGCAAATTGACTTCTTCTGACGAAGTGCAACGCCAAAGAAAGAATAATGAAATGCCAAGTAATGAAATATAAGCAATCAATCTCATAAGCCAATCGGTTGTAGAATAGCAAAGACCGAGTGTTTGAATGTACTCGATCTTTGCAAAAAAAATAGTTATAAGTTAAGGACAGCATAGGGTATTAGTAACCCGGATTCTGCGTTAAGTTTGGGTTCAAATCAATTTCCTTTTGTGGAACAGGAAATAAATTGTGCTTAGGTGCTTGAAAAA
>DAITMC010000031.1:0-3671 GCA_036835365.1 Saprospiraceae bacterium | reverse complement strand
TCAGGACCAGGTGCTAGTGCCACTTGCACAAAGTTGCCTTCTCCTTGTGTTCCCCCTTTGTACTGAATATCAAATAACACTTCTTTGTTATTTTCATTCGTTGGGCTAAATACATCAAGATAATTGTCCACTAAGCCAATTAAATTCGGATTTGATGTGGATAAATCCATTATTTTCTTTGCCTCCGCTGCTGCACCTTGATAATCCTTGTTGTATAATTTTAGCCTTGCTTTCACTGCAATAGCTGCTTGCTTGGTTGGACGACCTACATCTCCTCTAAACGGCGTTAACTCTAAATTAGCTTCTGCAAAATCAAGGTCTGCATAGATTGCATCCAGTACTTGCTGCTTAGGGTCTCTTTTTACTGTAAGTGCTTCCTTTCTATCAATCACATTGAGGATTAAGGGTAAATCGCCAAACAGCGTAGTCATTTCTTGATAAAAGATTGCTCTCAAAAAACGTACCTCTGCTATAATTGCATTTTGAGTTTTAGCATCCAACTTTACTTTTTCGATATTTTCTAGTACAGAATTGGCTCTAAAAATACCCTCATAACCAAAGTCCCACTTTAAGTTGATGATTCCACCTGTGGTTGGGTTATGTTCACCTTTAGCAATGGTAGTGTATTGTTGCTCCCATGGGCAGCAGCCTACGCCATTGTCAGTCATAATATCGAAGTTGTGAGGCATCCAGTAAAAAGCTCCACCCCATATACTGCCTTGGAACACATCATAAATCCCATTTACCGCTCTAATCACATCTTCTTGTGTTTCAAAGAAACCAGAAACACTACCTTGATCTATTGGATTTCTCTCTAGAAAGTCTTTGTTGCAAGCTGTAGTTGCTAACAAGAAGACAAAAAATACAATTATTCTATTTTTATGTTTCATAACTTTTTATTTTTAAATTAGATTATTTTAATACAAAATTACGCAAACTAACAAAAAAATGTAATTTAGTATTGTCATTATATCGCAATAAGATAATGCATCTTTGTATTAATTTTCTTGCGATACGGTCGTTTTAGAATCGAGCATTTACTCCGAATGTAAACATTTTTAACTGAGGATAAGTGTCTGTACCGTTAGTACTTCTTTCTACCCTCTCTGGATCAAAGCCAATAAAGTTAGTGACTGTTAATAAGTTGGTACCATTAGCGAAAAAGCGTACACTTTGTAGGAAATTGTTTTCCAACATCTTAGCTGGAAGGGTATATCCAATTTGTAAATTTTTCAAACGCAAGTAGCCTCTTTCTGTCATCCACCAAGAATGGTTTACATTATTGTTGACCCCACCTTGTGCAATTCTAATTTTAGGAAGCGACGCATCAGGATTCTCTGGTGTCCAGCGATCTCTCCAAATGGTGGATACGCCACCACTATTAGCAAAAGGTGCATAAAATCTAGCGGTCTCAAATGTCTGAGCATCTCCTACCCCTTGAAGGATGAAGGATAGTTCTATTCCTTTGATGCTCAAATTACCATTGATGCCATAAATCCAACTTGGATTATCTTTTCCGAGTATGGTTCTATCATCCACTGTAATCACGCCATCGCCATTAATATCTCGATATCGTAAATCCCCTGGTGTAGGTTGTCCAAAAGCAGACTGGTCGGGTGCTGCATCAATTTCAGCTTGCGTTTTGAAAATTCCCGTTGCTTCCAAACCATATAAGGCATTGATGGGTGCCCCACGCTGAATGATGAAGGCGCCTTGAATAACGCGATCTGCATCACCCGAAATTAGTGGATCAATCTGTAATACTTTACTTTCTACTTTAGTTACATTAGCGCCAATCGAAAAATTGAGTTTACCAATGTTGTCATAATAGTTGGTAGAAAGCTCCCAACCTTTGTTTTCGACCTGTGCAATATTCACGGTTGTAGGTTGACGTACACCTGTAACAGCTGGGTTGATTTGGTTAAATAAAATATCGCTGGCTGTTCTGATGAAATAGTCAGCTTCAATGCTTACTTTTTTAAATACGGCTAGGTTCACACCAATATCTGTCTGGGTAGTAGTTTCCCACTTGATATCGGGATTGCCTAGTGTAGTTTGTGCAGCGGCACCCACAATAGTTCCACCAAAGTTATAAGCAGGTTCAAAAGAAATAGTAGCAGCAAATGGATAGTTGCCAATATTTTGATTGCCTAATTGTCCCCATGAAACACGCAATTTTAAGAAATCAATAATTTTAGAATCTGCAAGGAAATTTTCTTTGCTCAATATCCAACCCGCAGAAAAAGAAGGGAAATTTGCCCATCTGTTGTTAGCACCAAATCGAGAAGAGCCGTCTCTACGCAAATTGAACTCAAATAAATATTTGTCATCAAAAGCATAATTAACTCGTCCGAAAAAAGAACGAAGTGCCCATTCTGATGCGCCACCAGCGTTGGTGGAAGTTTCTGGGTTTCCAGTACTTAATGCAGGTAGTGAATTGCTTGGAATTTCTAATCGTGAAGCGTTGAAGAAGTTTCCTCTGAAACTTTCCTGATTGAATCCACCTAATACTTTGATACTATGCTGTTGAATATTTTTTTCATACGTGGCTTGTAACCAAGATGTTAAGTTTAGCCGCTCCGAATAACTATTTTCAAATCGGCGATTTTCTAACCAGACTAAGCCTAAATCTCCTGTACGCCAATCATAAGTTTCAAATCGGCGATTAAAAAATTTATCATCATCCGTACGATAATTTGCAGCAAAAGTACCTCTAACTTTCAAACCGTCAATGACTTCGTACTCGCCATAGAAGTTACCCAAAAAACGATTATCAGTCAACACTCGATTTAAGGCTTGTACTTCGGCTAAGATGTTTGGCGTGGAAAGCTCTATGGCATCTAATGTGCGGTCGCGGTCGGCTATTCTTCCTTGACTATCATAGGCTGGGAAGTTTGGTCCTAAACGAGTAGCACGCGCCAATACACCACCATCTTGACCAATATTATCTAAATCGGATACTTGACGGCTCACATACATACTAGCGCCAACCGTAAAGCGATTGGTAATTTCTGTATCCATATTCAAACGCATATTGTAACGCTCTGTGCCTTTCGTAAATTCTATAATACCCTCCTGATTAAGATAGCCTAGCGAAATATTGAAATTGGTCTTGTCGCTACCGCCGCTCACAGAAAGATTGTGCTGCTGGATGGCAGCGTTGCGGAATACTTCATCAAACCAGTTAGTATTCGGACCGCTAGTGTACTGATTAATCACATCATCAGGATAGAGCGGAGTGTTGCCAGAGTTAATATCTGCTTCGTTTCTCAAGCGCATAAATTCTTCCGAATTCCAGATATAGTCTGGTATAATGGCAGATTGAGCTGTTCCGCCATAGCCTGTATAATTAAAAACTGGCTTTGTATTGCGTTTGCCTCTCTTCGTTGTAATCAATACTACACCATTAGCTGCTCTTGAGCCATAAATGGCAGCCGAAGCAGCATCTTTCAATACAGTAATGGTTTCAATATCATTTGGGTCAATATTGCCAAATGGCGCTTCAATACCATCTACCAAAATAAGTGGGTCGGCATTGTTGAGCGTTCCGATGCCTCGTATGCGTATAGCGGCATCATCATCGCCAGGCTGCCCCGAGTTTTGATTCACCCAAACGCCACTTACCTGCCCCTGCAAACTTTGAGAAGCATTAGTGATGGGTCTAGCTTCCA
>DAITMC010000030.1:6704-23150 GCA_036835365.1 Saprospiraceae bacterium | reverse complement strand
CCTAATTCTGTACTCAGCGTAACCGTGGTTTTAGTGGTGGCATTGGCAGTTCTTGCTTTAGGAGAAATTGTTCAACAACGCAACCGAAAAAAGGAAATATTGCGCAGTCTCTACATTGCATTGGGCATTACTGGAAGCATCGCCTTGTTCTTTGCCTTTTTGGGCGGTAGCATGTTTGACTTCACTACGTCCCAAGAAACACAATATCAGGAAGTCATTAGAGAGGCTTTAATCGCTGACCGAAAAAGTATGATGCAAAATGACGCCCTCCGCTCATTATTAATTGTCTTATTGACGGCTGGATTAGTTTGGGCGTTTGTGCAGAATAGGATACAACTTGTGGTACTTTCCATTGGGTTGGCGTTGATTACCATAGTTGATTTATTCCAAATAGGCAGACGCTATTTGGATAATAGCGATTTCATTGCGCAAAGAAATTATGAGCAGCGCTTCCAACCTCGACCTGTGGATCAACAAATTTTAGCGCTAGAGCCACATCGAGGCGCTTATCGGGTGATGGACTATTCTATTAATACCTTCAATGTCTCTAGCACTTCCTACTTTCATAACACTATCGGTGGACATCACGCAGCTAAATTACAACGCATCCAAGATATGATTGACCGCCACATTAGCCAGCAAAATGGTCGTGTACTAGATATGTTTAACACAAAATATATCATCTTTGGTGAGCCTGGCAAGGAACAAATCCAGCAAAATCCTAACGCACTCGGCAACGCTTGGTTTATAGACACCCTTATTATTGTACCTAATTCTAATGCTGAAATTGATGCGCTAAGTACATTTACTCCTGCTAATCAAGCTATTGTGCACCAAGATTTTGCCGATTATGTAAAAGGATTTGACCCATCGCCGAATGGAAATATCCTATTAACAGACTACAAACCCGACCACTTAACGTATCAATCCACAACAACGAGTGAGCAGTTAGCTGTTTTTTCAGAAGTATGGTACGATAAAGGTTGGAACGTTTACATAGATGATGCTCCTATGGATTATATCAGGGTGAATTACATTTTACGCGCCTTACGTGTGCCTGCCGGAACACACAAAATTGAGTTCAAATTTGAACCCAGAACTTATGCTCAAGGAAGAACCATTTCTTTTGTTGCTTCTTCTATTATTTTACTCTTGTTAATTGGATTTATTGGTTATCAACTTTACTATACTTTTACTACACTTCCAAAAGTAGAGAAAGTTGCTCGTACAGAATCCGCTACAACAGGAAGCCAACCAGTTAAAAAAGTAACGCCCACATCCAAAACAAACAATATCAACCAAAAAGCAAGAAAGCCAAATCGGAAAAAATAAAAATGATTAATGGGCGATAGCAGTGGTAAAAGATGAAAATTTCGGTAATTATTTGCACATACAATGGTCAAAAATATATCAGGCGAACTTTGCAGTCGTTGATTCAGCAAAGCTTGCCTTCTTCCGATTACGAAATTATCGTCGTGAACAACAATTCCACAGATGCTACGGAAAACTTAGTAAAGCAATTCATTCAAACGCATCCACAATCCCACATTGCTCATTATCTCGAACCCTCCAAAGGATTATCTTTTGCTAGAAATAAAGGTATCGCTGTTGCTCAATCGCCTATCATTGTTTACATAGATGACGATGCAGAAGCCAATCCTACTTTTTTGGAAGCACACATTGACGTGTATGAAAAACACCAAGATGCCTTAGCAGCAGGCGGAAAAGTTATTCCAGAATATTCTTCTGGCGAAGCACCCAAATGGCTGACCACTTATGTAGATGGCGTATTTTCTCTTCGCGATTTGGGGGATGAGCCACAGCGATTCTATAAAAAATATCCTGCTGGATGCAATATGTCTTTTAAAAAGGCGGCACTACAATCTATTGGAGGCTTCAATAACAACGTAAAATACCGAAGCGACGAAAAATTTGTATTTTTAAATTTGTTAGCACGCAAAGGAGCTATTTATTACACTCCGTCATCAGTGGCGACACACATTATAGATACCACTCGGCAAAGCCTTCCTCAAGTGATTAAGGTCAATCAACTCACAGGGGCAGGAGAGCGCGAACGCTTGTGGGAAAAGCCTTTAGCCTTATTAGGCAAACTTGTAGAGTACAAATTCAAATTATTGGTAAGTGCATTACTCAGCCTCTCTTTTTTATGGCAAGGTGAATTTTCAAAAGCCTACTACTTAATATTGAGTCGCTACTATGTGCTGCATGGCTTTTTGTTTTACAAAAATTAACACAGTCAAACATATCAAACGCTAAGGTTTAACCTTTTCTAATACGTTGTAGCGTTTTATGTATGGATATAATCCTGAAAAGATGGCACAGTGAGTATTGCATGAAAAATTAACACAAGAAATTGGTAGATTGAGAAAAAACGCTTAATTTTGCCATCCGTATAAAAAAAATAAGTTATGAAACAAGAAATTCATCCATCTAACTATAGAATGGTTATCTTCAAGGATATATCAACGGACACTAAATTTTTGATTCGCTCATGCGCCAACTCAAGAGAAAAAGATGTTTGGGAGGACGGTAACGAATACCCTTTGGTGAAGCTAGAGATTTCTAGCGCATCACATCCGTTCTTTACAGGAAAAGTCAAGTTCGTGGATACATCAGGCCGTATTGATAAATTTAACAAGAAATTTTCCAAGTTTAAAAAAGATTAGGTTAGCAACTATCCTACTTCGCAAATAGCTCCAGTAAACAGCTACTGGAGCTATTTTAGTTTTACCCCTTGGTAGCACAAATACTTTTTTTAACAATATGATTCTTGCCTCGAATCTTTTTATCCTACCATGCGTAAATTACTCTATATTTGGCATTAATTTTGTGAAAACATACTATATTTTTGACTAAATGTAATCAGTACCTTTATAAAAAATTTAGTCAACCCTACTGAAAATATGGACTTACTGTTTATTTTTAACACACTTTGGAATCGAAAATGGTTATTAATAGGGACAATTGTGGCAACAACCTTATTTACCTATTTCTTACTGCGTTTAGTTGCTCCAAATTACAAATCAGAAGCCATTATTCAGACGAGCATTACAGAGAGAAAAAAAGTGGACTTAGAGCGTGAAAGCCCTTTCATGCAACAGTTTCAAGTAAAAACGCTTTTTAGTAATCTCATTACCAGAATGACCTCCAGAACAAGCCTGAAAAAACTAGCTTATCAATTACTCCTTCACGACTTAGAAGCATTAGTAAAAGAAGACCAGCCATTTAGAACACCTGACGCTGAAGAATGGCAATTTAATGCTCAAGAAGCGAAAAATATTATTCATCTAATTCATCAAGAATTGTCTGGAGAAACTGCTTCCAAAGAAGCAGAGCCTAAGATTAGACAAGTAGCCTATGCTTTTGGCTATAACTATAATGATATTTTGGAGCAACTTAATGTAGTTCGTGATGGAGAAACAGACTATCTGCTCATCTCTGCTATTTCAGAAAATCCTACTTATAGTGCTTTCTTAGTCAATACATTATGTGATAATTTTGTACAACAGTACAATCAAGAATATGTAGAAGCAGAAAGCACCTCTGTTCAATTCTATCACAATTTAGCCAAGCAAAAAAAATCAGGTATTGATAGTGTCAATCAGAGGATTAGCGAGTATAAGCAGCGATTTAAAATTCTGGATTTAAAGGAAGAAAGTGGTTTTTTAATTGCGGAAAAGAAGGATTTGGAACTAGCAAAAGAAGAAGAGAAAAAAAATATTGAAGGACTAAAAAAGGCAATTAAAGTATATGATGAATACTTGGAAGGGCAGAATTTTTCACTTTCCAGAACAGATGCAGGTACCCTCCTGCTGCGCTCAGATGTAGCCGCATTGAAATCAGAAAAAGCAAAATTACAGGAACAGTACAATCTAACAGGTCGCTACGATGACGACATTCAAAGAGAAATAAAAAAAATAGACAAAAAACTAGATGAACAACTCATCAATCTAGCTACCGAAAGGCTACAAAAATCAGAAAGGAATGATAAGGATGACAACCTAAAAACCATTTTTTTTAAAAGGCTAGACACCGAAGTAGATTTGCTCATTAGCGAAGAAAGTGTAAAATCTATTGAAAATGCACTTAATAGATTAGAAAATGAAACAGTGGGTTTTGTAGAAAGCGAAGCTATTTTACAAAATTTAGAAGGCGAAAAAGATATCTTACTTGGTGAATATTTGGATGTGGTGAATAAACTCAATGAAGCAACGCGTATTGCACTATCTTCTTCCACCCCCCTGCAAGTAATAGAATATGGAGAAGTAGCCGAAAAACCAGAAAGCTCTAAAGCACTCATTATCACAGCGTTGGCAGCTATTACTGCGGCAGGTGCAGTAGCCTTGCTACTCATATTTCTAGCTTTGCTTGATAATCGCTTGACAGAAGATCGCTTTGAAACCCTTACTCAACTTCCATTATCGGGAACATTAAGCACACTAAAGCTAGAGGACAGAGCCTTAGATCAAATCTTCTTTCGACCAACTCAAAATATTGATGAGCAGGTATTTAGGGAAGAAATTCGACGTATTAGGCTGGTAATAGAAAGTGCTGGAGCAAAGAAATTCTTATTCACTAGTTTGGGAGAAAAAGAAGGAAAAACTTTTCTTATTATTACACTGGCTTATGCTTTCAGTGTAATGCGCAAAAAGATATTAATTGTTGATACCAATTTTAAAAATAATGAGTTAACCGTACTCGCTAATAAAGTTCTAGCTGATAATCCATTATATAATGAAGTAATAAATAAAGATAACGCAACAATTAATTTGGATACTATTTGGGAACTAGATGATAATATCCATATACTTGGTAATCAAGGGGGTAACTTCTCTCCATCAGAACTGTTCGCTGGACGAAATTTTGAACAGAGCTTAGAAAATATTAGCAAAAAATATGATTATATTTTTATGGAATCAGCAGCCATAAATGCTTATAATGATGCACAAGAATTAATACCTTATACAGACAAGGTAATTACTGTATTTAAAGCAAATCAGAAACTAAGTGAAGCTAGTCGAAATTCAATTAAATTATTGAATAAATTAGATAAGCATTTACTGGGAGCGATATTAAACTTTAATGACAAAAGAACGTAAAAGATCTTAGGCAGTTGACGAATGAAAAATCGTATTGGATTCGTTCGGGTACTCTTACACTACTAGAACGCTTTTCTACCCAAGCATTTAATTTGGTGAGTATTATGATATTATTCCGTGTACTTTCCAAAGAAGACATGGGTATATTTGCTATATTTTCTTCTATTTTTACCATTCTTGAGGTTGGTAAGACTGGTTTATTACAAAATGCTTTTGTTAAATATTTAACGACCTCCAACGATAGCGATTATAAAAAAATATCAACTGCTAGCTTAGTACTTAATGTTTTAACCACAGTTGTTATCGTTATTATTTTGTTAGTGATTGCTACTCCAATTAGTATCAAATACAATGCTATAACACTAAAAGAATTACTACAACTCTACTGTTGGAATACCGTTGCACTCATTCCTTTTCTACAATTTACCTTTACACAACAGGCAAATTTAGATTTTAGGGGCATTTTTTGGAGTAATTTTTGGCGATATGGCATTTATTTTTTTTATATTGTTATTTTCTTCCTTATTGGTTGGACGATTAAATTAACTGATATTATTATTGTTCGTGCTGTTGGTATTGTTGTCGGCTCAATTATTGCCTATTTCTATGCTAAACCATTTTTAAGATTTGACTCGATAGTATCTTGGAAATGGGTGGCAGAGTTGTTCCATTATGGAAAATACGTAATGGGCACCAATTTGAGTACTATGATTTATAAAGGTACTGACCGAATTATGGTTGGCGATATACTAGGTAAAGTACCTGCTGCCCTTTACAATTCCGCTATTATGATAACCAACTTATCAGAAACCCCTACGTTTTCAGTAGCTACCATACTATTTCCACAAAGTGCTAGAAAAATAAAAGAAGGCAAACAAGCCATTAAACTACTTTATGAAAAAGCGGTAGGCGCTATATTGACTATACTTTTACCTGCCATTCTTTTCGTTACAATAGCAGCAGAATGGATTGTTTGGATTATTTCTGGAGCAGCGTACCTTGAAGCATCCAACATACTGCGTTTAACTATGTTTTATGGTATTTTTATTCCTTTTGCTGTTCAGTTTGGAACAGTGCTAGATTCTACTGGAAAACCCAAAATCAATTTTATTGTCACCGTGATTAGTGCCATTTTGAATATTATATTCAACTATTTTTTCATTCTTTATTATGGTATTATGGGAGCAGCTTGGGCAACTTTAGCCACTTACACCATAGGATTTATATTTATGCAATGGTATTTATACAAACATTATGACATAAAAGCATTGAGAGCCTTCTATTATACCTTTGATTTTTATAACCAATTTTTTATATTCCTCAAGAAAAAATGGAACAAAAAGCAAAATATATAAAATCAATACCTAACTAATTATACTTTTTCCTATGAACACCCAGTTACAACATATTGATATTATTTACTTTACTCTTTTCCCTTGGGATAATAACTACTCTTCTGTTTCACTATCGTTTAGTAAAGAATTAGCCAAGACACATCGTATATTTTACATTAATCCTCCATTTACACTAAAAGATATTATAAAAGGCTACCAAGTTGAACCTATAAAAAAACGATTTAAAAATCAATTTTTCAGAAAAGTAGCCTATGAAGTAACGCCACATTTGGATAAAAACATTATTGCTATCCAGCCACCTTATATATTGCCTATCAATTGGTTATCAGAAGGAAAAATGTATCAATACCTCCAAAAATGGAATGATGAAGTAATTTACAAAACTGTGCAGCAAGTTATCCGAGATTATAAAATAAAAGATTATATTTATTTGAATTGCTTTAATCCATCAGTGGCAGGTGTTTTGCCTCGACCACGTTTTTCTCCTTTACTCAATATTTATCAGTGTATTGATGATATGATGCAGGAAATTTATACGGCTAAACATTGGGCTAGGATAGAACAGCAAGTTATTCAAAAGGCAGATATAGCAACGGTTACTTCTCAACAATTATACGAGTTGAAATCTCCCTTAAATGATAAAACTTACATCGTACACAATGCGGTGGATGATTTTATTTTTAAAAAAGCATTAACTGTAAAATATAATAAGCCCAATGAATTACAATCTATTAACACTCCTATTATTGGTTTTACAGGTAATATGGATGGCTCTAGAATTGATTATGAGTTATTAAAGTCTATTGCGCTTTTTCATTCAGATAAAACGCTAGTGCTAGTTGGTCCCACCAATAGTGATCATTATAAAAAAGTCGGTTTGCATCAACTGTCGAATGTTATTTTTACAGGTAGCAAAAATATTAATGATTTACCTCAATATTTGCAACATTTTGATTGTGTTATTATTCCTTTTTTGTGCAACACATTGACTGCCAGTATTTATCCACTCAAGATAAATGAATATTTGTTCTCAGGTAAGTCTGTGATTGCAACTAATTTTTCTGAAGACATTCGCAGTTTTAAAGCGGTCATTTTCTTAGCTAACAACCATCAGGAATTTAATGAACTGATTAATAAAGCAATAGCTTCAAATGATGAAGCACAAATGCAAGCGCGCATCGCCATTGCACAAACAAATACATGGGCACATCGAGTGAAACAGTTATGGCAAATTATGGAAAATCAACTTAGCTAGATAGTAATTAAAAAGATAAATTACTTCTTTAAAGCTACAATGGCTATCAACTAATAAAATTTAAAATAAAAATATGCCTAATGAAATGAATGATAATAAAGTGCCTTCCAGCAATCCTATTTTAGAATTAATTGCTGTTTTATTGTGTTTATTAATGATAGTTGGTTTTTTTTTGAAGATTGTTCTTTTTTGATTATACATACATCGAAATAAACGATTTATGCTCAAAAAATAGTAAAAATCAACTCAAAGTTGAATATCTTTGTATTGAAAAGTTAAACTAACCTTTTTTAGACCAATCAGAAACATTTCAATTATCATATATACTACTGCCAAATTATTATGAAAAAAATAGGTATCCTTTTTGGGCAAGAGCGTTCTTTTCCTAAGTCATTCATTGAGCGAGTCAATCAAAAAAATATCGAAGGGATCACTGCGGAACCAGTGGTAGTAAACAAAGTAATACAAGGACAGCCTACACCCTATGCTGTTATTATTGACCGAATCTCTCAAGATGTACCATTTTATAGGGCTTACCTCAAAAATGCAGCTATTGCTGGAACTGCTGTTATCAATAATCCCTTTTGGTGGAGTGCCGATGAGAAGTTTTTTAATAATGCACTTGCGGTTAACATAGGTGTGCCTGTACCAAAAACTGTGCTTTTACCCTCTAAAGAACATCCAGAGGATACCACTGTGGCCTCTTTTATGAATATGGCATACCCTTTGGATTGGGAAGGTATATTCGAGCATATTGGTTTTCCAGCATTCATGAAGCCTCATGCAGGCGGAGGTTGGAAAAGTGTATATAAACTTAACAATAAAGAAGAATTTTTTCAAGCCTACGATGAAACAGGCAGACTGGTCATGATGCTACAAGAGGCAATTGAGTTTGATTCATACTTTCGTTGCTATGGTATAGGTGGTAAATATGTGCGTGTGATGCACTACGAACCAAGAAATCCACACCATTTGCGCTATGCAACAAAACACGACGTTACTCAAGAGAAAGTAGATGAAATGTCAGAATTGGTGCTACGCATTTGTCAAGGTTTAGGGTATGATTTTAATACCGTAGAATTTGCCCTTCGCGATGGCGTACCTTATGCGATTGACTTTTGCAATCCAGCACCCGATGCAGCTATTGAATCAGTAGGCAGAGATAATTTTGATTGGGTGGTAGAAACAGCAGCAAATTATGCTATTGAAAGAGCCTTGGCTCAACAAGTAGGTCAAGATAATTTGACTTGGGGTAAATACGTACAATATGGTGTGCAAAAAAAATCTTTGCAGCAGTAATTGCTAATCATTTGTTTTTCAACGCAACACAAACAAGATTAAAAAGAGCAAATAGGTTTAAGTGTTAATTTTTTTAACATCTCAAAACATTACTTTGTATCAAATGTTTCGTCAAAGGTTTGCAATAGAAAACTTCAGTATTAGCTTTACGCTAAAACTAACCGTAAATATATGCTATCTATGAAACTTCGCTTGGCTATATTGGATTTGTATGATGGTACAGCTAATCAGGGAATGCGTTGCATACAAGAAATTGTTGACCGTTTCAAGGCACAAATGGAGTGGGAAGTTTTTGACGTAAGAGCAAAAAATGAAGTCCCAGATTTAGGTTTCGATATTTATATCTCGTCAGGTGGACCAGGTAGCCCACTGGATGGTAATGGTATCTGGGATTCAAAATGGTTCAATCTAATTCAGTCTATTTGGGACTGGAACAATGAGGGCAATTATCCTAAGAAGTATATGTTTTTCATTTGTCATTCCTTCCAAATGGCCTGTTATCACTTCAACTTAGGCAGTATTGTTCCCAGACGCTCTATGTCGTTTGGCACGTTTCCAATTCATCAAACGAATACAGGCATACTTGACCCCATCTTTAAGGGGCTTGCTAATCCATTTTGGGCAGCAGATTTTCGAAATTGGCAGTTCATTGAACCTGACGCGGCACAACTGGAAGCCATAGGTGCTGAAATCTTAGCCTTGGAAAAAATACGCCCACACGTACCGTTAGAAAGAGCCGTGATGTCCGTTCGGTTTTCTGAAGAGATGGTTGGCGTTCAGTTTCATCCAGAGGCAGATAGTGATGGGATGATTCTACACTTCAAAGATGAAGAAAGAAAAAAGTTCATCATAGAAAAGTATGGTGAACAAAAGTATAAACTTATGCTTCGCGACTTGGCTGATCCGATGAAGATAAAACGTACCAACACCACAATTTTACCCAACTTTCTAAGTAGTGCTATTACCGCATTGAGTGCGCAAGATACTTTAGCCTATGTTTAATTCAACCAACCAATAGCCCAAATTAATGCTCTTTTATGCGATATTCCATCTGTCTTTAGGTGCATTGAGGCAAATATTCCTACTTGGAGGGCTTATTTTTTTTGCATCAACCAGACAAAAATACTAACTTTGTTCTTCTATGAAAAAATGGATTAAACTATCATTAATAAGCTGCCTTTTCTTTGCAGCATTTGCGTGTAAAAGTGAGTTTGAAAAAATAAGGGTAAGCAACGATGCGGCTCTGTTGCTTAGTAAAGCAGATGAATACTACGAAAAAAAGGAGTATCAAAAAGCACAAACCCTTTACGAATTGGTTATTCCAACTTTTAGAGGTAGAAAGGAACTAGAGCAAATCTATTATAAGTATGCTTACACTTACTACTACTTAAATAACTACATTTTAGCCGCCTACTATTTCGATAACTTTACCACTACTTTTCCAACTAGCACGTTAAGAGAAGAGGTGGACTTCATGGCAGCTTATTCCAATTATAAACTATCGCCCTCCTACAGATTAGACCAAAAATATACTTTAACCGCTATTGAGGAACTTCAAACGTTCATAAACACCTATTCTTACAGTTCAAGAATAGAAGAAGCCAATGTATTAATGAATGAGTTGAGAAAAAAACTGGAGTTAAAGGCTTTTGAAGGTGCGCTGCTATATGCTGACATGAAACAGTATCAATCTGCTATTCAATCTTTCGAAAATGTGCTAAAAGACTTTCCAGAAACCGATCGCGCAGAACAAATTCGTTTTGAAATTATCAATGCCGCCTTTCTATTAGCTGAAAATAGTATTATTGAAAAACAAATAGAACGTTATGAAGAGGCACTAAAGCGAACTACTGTCTTTTTGAAAAGGTTTCCTAACAGTATTCATTGGAATGAAGTAAACGTGATAGATAAAAAAATTACACAAACATTAAATAAAATAAGAGAGGATGACAGATATAAAATCAAGAGTGCAGTCTATTAACTCAGATATTTCTGCTAGAAATGTACATCAAATGACGGAATCTTGTGCCAACATTTATGAGGCGCTGAATGTGGTTGCAAAAAGATCAAGGCAATTGTCTATTGATTTAAAACAAGAATTGCATAAGAAATTAGAAGAATTTGCTGTATCAAGCGATGCTATTGAGGAAATTAGTGAAAACAAAGAGCAAATCGAAATTTCTAAATTCTATGAGCGATTACCCAATCCAACTATTATCGCTACGGAGGAATTTTTAGCGGGAGAAATTTATTACCGCTATAAAGATAAAAAGAACGAAATTAAATTTTAATTGATGCTCAAGTAAAATGGACATATAATTTAATATTATATGTCCATTTTAAGTTAGTAAATCTATTATTTTACCTTCATATTTGCCTTCTCTTCAGGCGTGTTTCTAGTTTTAATGCTGTGTACGTGATTTAAGATAATTATAAATTTCTTGTTGCGACCTTACAGATGCCTCTGTAGATAGTTTGTATTTATAAGCATTGTCTTGAGCCTCAGTAATCAAACGTGCCTTCTGATTATCCGCTAATTGAAGGTCAATAATATCTCTTAATTCTTTATAGGCGTTGCGGTCGCGGATAGGCACTGCTACTTCTACTCTTCTATCCAAGTTGCGCAACATCCAATCCGCAGAAGCCATGTACATTTTTTCATTACCCCCATTACAAAAAATATACACTCTGGCGTGTTCTAAAAAGCGATCTACAATACTAATAATTTCTATATTATCTGTGTAGCCTTTTATACGGGGTACTAATCTACAAATACCTCGTACAATCATTTTAATGTTAACCCCTGCTTGGCTTGCTTCTACAAGTTTTTCAATAATGTCGGCATCTTCTAAGCTGTTCATTTTTATAATCATGTAGGCAGGAAGTCCTTTTTGCGCATTTTTAATTTCGCGATGAATCATTTTCTCAAATTTAGTCCGAATAGAAAATGGAGAAACCAGCAATCGCTCTGTTCTTGGAATTAAAATGCGCCTTTCAAGCAAATAAAACACCTGATGAACCTCATTACCAATTTTTTGATCATAAGTGAGCAGTGCATGGTCGCTATACAATTTTGCGGTCTTTTCATTAAAATTACCTGTTCCAATATAGGTATAATATTTCCTTTTTTTGGCTTCTTCTTTAATAACCAAAAGTATTTTACTATGTACCTTTATATCCGGAAAACTGTAGATTACCTTTGCACCTGCTTTTTGCAATTCCTTGCCCCAGTATAAGTTAGAAGCCTCATCAAATCTAGCTTTTGCCTCCACAAAAACGGTCACTTGCTTTCCTTGTTTTACCCCTTCAATCAACATTTTAGCTACCGCAGATTGTTCTGCCACACGATATAAAGTAATTTTTATTTGCTTCACCTGTTCATCATAGGCAGCTTCTTTCAAGAATTGAAGTACATAATCATAGCGTTGATAAGGAAAATGTAACATAATATCTTTATGTTGCATTCTTTGCATTATAGCATCTCCATCCTGTATTTGATAATGGGGTAGTGGAGGTAATGGTGGGTCTTGCAATAATGGATTTTCTGTAAGATTCGGAAATCTGAAGAAATCATAAAAATTGTGATAGCGTGCGCCAGGCACTAAATCATCATCTTTTATATTGAGCAGTGCTTGCATATGGTCCAGTAATGGCTCAGGCATCTGGCTATCGTACAAAAAACGGGTAGGTGTACCTAATTGGCGTTTAACTAAACTAGCAGTAATTTGTTCTACTAAGTCAATATCTAATTCATCGCCGAGATAGAGTTCTGCATCTCTAGAAACTTTTATGGCGTAGATACCCTCAATAGGACGATTTGAGAAATATTCAGGTAGATTAAACCTTATAATGTCATCTAAAAAAGTAATCCTATCATCATTCCCTTTTTTAGGAAAAACAATAAAACGGCTCAATTGCTGTGTTGGAATTTTTATAATGCAAGGGTCATGGGTTGTTTTAAATTGAACAGTAAAGTATAAAAATCTATCTTCCAGTATAGGCATTTCATTACCTTGCCCCAGGTGTAGGACTTTTATATATTTTAAAATATCATTTTTAAATAATTCAACAGCATATATTTTTTCTTCATCTGTATAATACTCATTAGGAACTAAGTAAATACCTTCTTTCTTTAATTCAGGTAAAATCTGCTCGCGAAAAATTTCACCAAATAAAGTTTGTTGTTCTTGAACAATCTGTCTGATGGCTTCAAGTACTTTTTTAGGCTTTATTTTTTCGGGTAATAATTCTTTCCTTGTTGTTTTTTCTAATAGTTTTAATCTGCGTAAGTAGGCTACCCTTACCCTGAAAAATTCATCTAAATTACTGGAGTAGATTGCCAAAAATTTAATCCTTTCATAGAGTGGAACACTTGTATTCATCGCCTCTTGCAATACACGATGATTAAAATATAACCAACTTACATCTCTATCAATTAGATATGCTTTTTCTAGTTGTTTTGCCATAAATAATGTAACTGACTTATAATGATGCTTTTGAGTTGGATTGTTCTATTTCGTGTAATACTCCTCGCAATGGAATACGTAGCCAGTCGGGTCGAGCATTCATTTCATAACCCAGTTCATAAATGGCTTTTTCTAAAATAAATGTTCGGAGTAAGAGGGCTAAACTCTCTTTATTTTTTGGTATAAACGATTGATGTTCAACTCTATCTAAATAGGCTGTTAAATAAAACTGACTAATATGATGAAACCAATAAGCAGCCCACTGTTCTAAGGTATTTATTTGTTGAGGCTCATATTGTTTAGCATTTAGGTAAAGCTGACCATATGCCGCATAGTGAAAAGAGCGAATCATGCCTGCTACGTCTTTGAAAGGAGTAGATTTTACTCGACGTTCCTCGATAGAGCGCATAGGTTCTCCTTCAAAATCTATAATATAAAAATCTTTCCCATTATCTAGCACCTGTCCTAAATGATAATCGCCATGTACTCGAATTTGAGTAGCTTCAACAGCCGTATTGGCAAGTGTTTGCAAAGAATGAATGATAATATCTCGATATGATAATACCATTTGTGCTTCAAGGGCAATTTGGGAAGAAAATTCAGGTATTCGTTTTGCTAAGTCTGCTAATTTATTGTTCATCAACTCAATATGATTTTTACTAATCGCTTGTTGCTGTGTGCGGTCAAACGGATGAGGTGTAAAGGCGGGGTCGTCAGATTCTTGTGCTAGTGCAAGGTGCATTTCAGCCGTGCGCTGCGCCAGTTGCACTACCCTTTGATAAGTGTGTCTGCCAATAAGATTGCGCATATCCACAGGCACATCCATAAAGTAAAGTCTATCTTTACGTATTAATTTGGGCTTTCGGTTCACCTCTTGCGCCATTACTCTTTCATAATAACCTGCCACTTTTGCCAGCATGGTGTTCCAAGCATCACCGACATTATTAATTTTATTTTGCATCAAGCCCACCACCACTGGTTCTGATCCATCTTGTATGAATGTTATACCTCCTCCATATTGTGGCGCATTTTTAAAATCAGTTTTTTCTGAAAGAAACCGCACTAATTCTAAGTCTGAATTAATACCACTTTCTAGCTTTCGATATATTTTCAAAAAAAAGTCATCATTATAAATAATAGATGAATTGGTTTGTTCTACACCTAATATTTTTGATTGAATAGACTCTTGCAATTTATAACCCACTAAAGCACTTCCTGCTTCAAATAGTAACTTTCCTTTTTTATTTTCTAGAGTAGCCTCTTGTTGGAGTAGGTGGAATAAGGCTTTTTGAAAAGCAGCACTATAAGAAGCATCAATTATAACACCTTCTTTATCTTGATGTTGCGCTACACAAATAATAGCTTGAGGATAGTGCTGCAAATATTGCCCAATTTCTACCGATGAGGTAACCAACATAATGGGTAAAAAATAATCTTCCTGCGTATCGTCTGTGTATTGTACATGCACACAAAGTAAATAGACTACATCCGTTTCCGTCAATAAGTTGGGGTATTGATCTATCTTTATGGCTTGAATGGTCTTTGTTTTACTCCTAAACCAACGACGATGCGGTAGGTAGCTGGGCAAAACTGTATTTTCTAACACCTCTTGAAAGGAAACAAAGTCCTTCCAATCTATCGTTTTCTCAATTTTTTGATATAGATGATACTGTTGCGAGCTACTCATGGTTTGTCATTTTGTCTATTAATAGGAACTAAATATTGAATATAGCCTTTTGAAATATTGATACTTCAAAAGGCTATATTATTTATTATTTTTTTTAATTTTATTGTAGTAAATTTTTCATTTCTACTCTTTCTCGCACAATTTGCTCAATTTTATCAATCGGAATGCGCTCTTGAACAAGGCTATCGCGCTCGCGGATAGTTACGGTATTATCTTCTAATGTTTCAAAATCAACGGTTACACAATAAGGCGTTCCGATGGCATCTTGACGGCGATAGCGACGCCCGATAGCATCTTTGTCATCATACTGCGTATGGAATGCAAATTTTAAATTATCAAAAATTGTCCTAGCTTTGGAAGTCAATTCCTCTTTGTTTTTCAACAGTGGCAGCACCGCACATTTGATAGGAGCTAAGGCTGGGTGTAACTTCAATACGGTACGTTCTGAATCCTTACCGTCTGCATCTGGCACTATTTCATCCACTAAAGCATGGCTCATGGTTGCCAAAAACATCCTGTCGCAACCGATGGAAGTTTCAACCACATAGGGCACATAGTTTTCATTTAACTCAGGGTCAAAGTATTGCATCTTTTTGCCTGAATATTTCTGATGCTCTGTTAAATCAAAATCGGTGCGTGAGTGAATGCCCTCCAATTCTTTGAACCCAAATGGAAATTCAAATTCAATATCTGCGGCAGCATTAGCATAATGAGCTAAATTATCGTGGTCATGGAAGCGCAATTTTGAGGCTGGATGCCCTAATGCCAAATGCCAGTTCAAACGTTTTTCTTTCCAGTAGGAGTACCACTCCATTTCTTTGCCCGGTTGCACAAAAAACTGCATTTCCATTTGTTCAAATTCGCGCATTCTAAAGATAAATTGTCTTGCTACAATTTCATTTCTAAAGGCTTTACCAATTTGAGCAATGCCGAAAGGAATCTTTTGTCGAGTTGTTTTTTGAACATTTAAGAAGTTGACAAAAATACCTTGCGCCGTTTCAGGGCGTAAATAAAGCTTGCCTTCCTCGCCAGCAATATTGCCTAACTGCGTAGAAAACATAAGGTTAAACTGACGTGGCTCTGTCCAGTTGGCACTTCCTGTTTCGGGGTCTTTTATCTCCAATTCATCAATCATGGCTTTCATGCCATTCAAATCACCCGCTTCCATCACCCGCGCCAGGCGATACATCACTTTATCTATTTCAGCTTGTCGGTCTAGCGTTCGCTTATCGGTTGTCCTAAATTGAGCTTCGTCAAATTTATC
>DAITMC010000030.1:0-6604 GCA_036835365.1 Saprospiraceae bacterium | reverse complement strand
TTTTTTGAATGTTTCTGCTTGTTGTGCCATTTTTATTTTTTTGGTAAAACCTTAATTATTTTCTATGGAATATTTGGCTAGATAGCTGCAAAAATTGAGTTTACAAAATTCAAGCGTGAAAATAATTAATGTTCCTTAGGTTTGCCAAATTATAGTTGCTAGAAAAAGTAAATTCCTGTTAAAACCTTCGAACTTTAGTAAAGGTGTGCAAAGGAATGACTTACAATCTTTATGTGTAGCGCATTCGATTGTGTCAAATCTTTTTCTAGTTTTGTGGCATAATTTTTTGGAATGAATAGAAGAGAAAGCCTAATTGCTTTGATCAAAAAATTGCTGACTTATTTAAAATACATCGTTGTAGTTTGTGCAATTACAGGAATAGGGAGTATTGTAATATCTTTATTGTTGCCTGTTTATTACAAATCCACGACCACTTTTTTAGCTAAAAATGTGGATTTATTGACAGAAAGGGGCATTTTTGGAACAACCACACGCGACCCTCAACCCTTTGGCAATAATAATGATAATGATCGGTTAATTACTATCGCAGAATCGAATGGGTTGATAGATTATTTAATAGATTCTTTCGATTTGTACCAACACTACAAGATTAATCCCGAAGGGAAGAAAGCATCTTTTTATGTGCGCGAAAAGTTCAGAGGAATTTACCGGGTAGTTCGGACAAAGCGGGATGCAATAGAACTTTCGGTGGAAGACAAAAATGCTGAATTGGCGGCTGCTATCGCTAATGCAGCACGCGACCGTATTAACGAAATCAACTTGAATTTGAGCAGTTCAAAGCAACTCATAAAAGGGGTTAAGAAAGCAATAGAAGAGAAAGAGTATGTAAACAAAGTGCTGAGTGATAGTATTCAGCAAACTCGAAGTAAATACGGCATTTACAATACTTCTTCCCAAAGTGAATCGCTTTCCGATTTGATTATGAATAAGAAAACAAGATTAAGCTCCTCTCAGGTCAAGCTCGAAGTATTGTCCAAAAGTGCTGATTCCAAAAAACTTCGGGACTCGTTACTTTACTTGTCGGCTAATATTGAAGGCTTAAAACGAGAAATTACTGAATTGGACAGCACAATAATTCATTTCAATCAAGGAATGCCTATTATTCAAGCAATAGAAGAAGAATATAATCAAAATATTCATCAATTAAATTATTACAAAGAGCGGCTCAAACAACTTTTAACTGCCAACGAAGCTGGCATCTCTTCTATTATTTTAGTAGAATCCGCCACGCCTTCGCCTATAAAATCGCGACCTTCCAGAGCTTTGATTGTGATAGCCTCTGTTTTTATGGCTTTTCTTTTTAGTGCTTTAGGGGCTTTAGTATTCGATACTTACAAAGATTTAGATTGGCGAGAAATATGGAAAAGTGCAATAAAAAAAGAGGATTAAATCAATAGGGTTGTTTCATCAGTTGACAAATACTTTGCCTCTAGGAAAACAACTTTCGATATTTGTTTGAAAATGCTAAGTAAACCTTGTACTTTTGCGTTTCAAAAATTAAGCGAAGCAATCAAGCCAAAATGCAATCATTAGAAAATAAATAAAAATGTATGCTTTGGCAAGTTAAAAATCATTCAAATCAGAAAAACGAATGGCATTAATTAGCAAAATCAGAAACAATAGTTGGGTTATTGTAGTCTTTTTAGCACTAGGCTTAGGTGGATTCATTATTATGGACATGACTTCGGGGCAGCAAAGTATTTTCGGTAGCGATGCAACTACGCTGGCAAAAATTGACGGACGAAAATTAAGTATCAACGAGTTCACTAGAGTAGAGCAAATTCTTTACGGTGGCGGCGGTGGCAACACTTTTAGCCAGCGAGACTATCTCTGGAGTTATTTTATAGACGAAACGCTGGTTAATTCAGAAGCAGAAAAACTAGGCTTGGGTGTTAGTAAAAAAGAATTGCGCGAACTAGAATTTGGTCAGAACCTCAGCCCAATCATAGAATCGCGATTCAGAAACAACCAAAACTTTCAAGTAGATAGAGAACGACTAAATAGCTTTAGAGATGCTATTGATAATAATCAATTGACAGATCAAAGCATTCGCAACTATTGGGCACATCAAGAAAAAGAAATTGTGGTTGACCGCTTAAAAACCAAATTAAGTACACTTATCTCAAAAGCGATGTATGCCCCTAATTGGTTGGTCGAAATGGCAAATAAAGAGCAAAATACACAAATAGATTTTGCTTACCTACAAATTCCTTACGCAGAAATTGAAAATAGCGAAATTGCACTAGAAAATAGCGACTTCACCAGCTATCTGCAAAACAATAAGAGTTTATACTACCAAAAAGAACAAACACGCCGATTGGATTATGTTGTTTTTGATGTGAACCCTACGCAAGAAGATATTGATTCTATCTACGCAAAGATAACTCGATTGGCGATTGAGTTCCAAAATGCAGATAACGACACGATATTCTTAGAGAGTAACTATAGCAATTTTGATCCCACTTTTTACAAAAAAGATCAATTAGAGGCTACCATCGCCGATACTTTATTTCGACTTCCTGTCGGAGCCGTTTACGGACCTTACAAGCAGGAAGAAACGTATAAGATCGCTAAGATAATGGCAAAAAAAATAATCCCAGATTCAGTGCGTTCACGACATATTCTCCTACCAGCACAAGACCAACAAGGCTATTTTGATGCTAAAAGAGTAGTAGATAGTTTAAAAAATTTAGTTGAAACTGGCGTAGAGCCTTTTGATTCTTTAGCTGCTAAATTTGGAACTGACGGTACTCGACTGAAAGGAGGTGATTTAGGTTATGCTGCGCCTGGTCAAATGGTGCCAGAGTATAATAACCTTATTTTCTTTGATGGCAAACCTGATACACTTTATGTGATTGGTACACAATTTGGTGTGCATTTAGTAGAAATCACAGGACGAAAATATATTAACAACGAACAGGGTTTACAAATTGGTTATCTTGATGAGCCCATCATACCGAGTGAAGAAACACAAGACTTTATTTACAGAGAAGCCTTAAAATTTGCTGCCAACAATCGAAAACTGGCCAGCTTACAAGAGTCGGTTAATGAAAAAGAAGGATTAAAAATAGAAACTTCGCTTCCACTAACCAGAAATAGTTATAGCATGGGAGTGCTGGGAGCTACCCAAGCATCAAGAGATATGGTAAAATGGGCATTTTCTAGTAGTACAAGCCTAAACGAGGTTTCGGCAGATGTTTATGTGTATCAAGATGAAGTAAATTTTTACAATAATAAATATGTTGTTGCTGCTTTAAAAAGCATACAACAGCCTGGTTTGCCCGCAGTGAACGACGTTCGCGAAGAAATTGAAACCCAAGTAATTAACCTAAAAAAAGCAGCACTTATCAAGGAGACGATTAAGGGAAAAAGTATGGAGGAAGCCGCGAATCAATACAAGGCAACAGTAGACACCGCCGTTAGCGTTACATTCAGTGCTAGCTTTATTCCAGGTTTAGGCAACGAACCTAAAGTAGTTGCCAAAGCATTTGGGCTTAAACAAGGTGAAACTTCCACACCAATAGAGGGGAATAATGGCGTTTATATCATTAAAATTTTGATAAAGCCAGAAAATATTGCTCCCGCTAACGCTCCAGTAGTGCGACAGGGTTTGGATAGAAGTTTGAAAGCACAAATTAGTTCAGCATTGAGCGATGCCTTGAAAAATAATGCAAGTATTACAGATAACCGTGCCAAATTCTACTAATTAGCAGAACCACCGCTAAAAATAAAAAAAGGGTATAGACACTTTAGTCTATGCCCTTTTTTTGTTTGTCCAATTCATACGTTAGTTTAGAAAAATTTCTTTTATTTTTGTCATAAATAATTCTAAAAACTATGATGACAGAAAACAGACAACGTTCATTAGACCAAGTTATCTACCATGGTTATCCTTTTCATTTGAGGCAATACCTCAACGAGGGTTGGCAAATCTTTAGGCAAAATATGGGTAGCTTCATAGGCTATTCTTGGCTAATTGTACTTATTGGTCTCGCTGCTGGTATCATTCCGATTATTGGTACTATTGCCAATGCTTTACTTCTTTCGCCAGCCCTAATTTCAGGGCTATTTATTGTGGCTCATTTGGTACAGCGTAATCAATACAATAGATTTGAGCAGTTTTTTGGCGGTTTTTCTTTTTATTCACCACTCCTCATTCAACAACTGCTCTTATTTGCGTTCTATCTTGTTGCTGCACTACCTGCCATTTATTGGATTTTCAGTAGTGGCTTAGTGGAATTTTATAGAGACCTTTTGCTCAATCCGCTCGAAGTTAGCGATTTAGATACAACTGACTTGAACTGGAGGCAAAGTTGGTTGCCGTTACTCTCCGTAGTGCTTTATATTTATATGTCAATTATCTATTTATGGCCTTATCTTTTTATCGTCTTGGATAAGGCGAATGCTTGGGAAGCCTTAGAATACAGTCGAAAAATTATTGGCAAAAAATGGTTTTCTTTCTTCGGAATGATGATTGTTTTCATATTAATCACTTTCGGTGTTTGTTTGCCCCTCCCCGTAATAGTCGCTGTAATAGCTGATTCTGGTAATAATTCGTTAACTATGACGGGTGTGCTGTTAGCCCTAATACTGTCTCTCCTAGTCATTATAGGTGCACTTAGTGTACTATTCCCCTGGTTCTATTGTACGATTTACGCTGCTTTTGCAGATATTACCCAATTGAATGAAGAAAAAGAAGAAGCAAATGATTTGGTCAATCATTTAGTAGAATAACAAACACTAAACTTGTTTTTGAAAATGTGATAGCAAACGCTGAAACTCAATAAGATCTATTTCCTCAATTTGGTCAGCGTTTTTAATGCGTTGGTATTTTCTGATGAGGCGCACAATGATTTCGACAGGCACTTTAGCGCGCAAAGAAAGTTTTTCAGCGAATGCTTCATCTAGCTCCTGTGTTGGTAGTTGGTAAGTTGTTCGGACATCACTTAAAAACAGTTGCATTTTCTTTAAAATCAATTCTTTATGTTGTTGTCGAAGAAAGTACAATCTACCAATAGTAGTCACAAACGCTAATGAAGTATTCTTCTTTTCAGCCAAAACGGGAATAATTTTTTGCTCCCGTTTTGCTCTAAATAGCAAATATAACAAGCTCAATGCTAGTGTTAAGTACCAAGCCCAAGCCAATGACGGCTGCGAAAGCACATACTGCATAGGTCCTTTTGCCGATAATGACCTATTCTGTGGCTGGTAGCTAGGTTCATTTAGTCGCCTCGCTATTTGCTCCGAAGTTTGGCTACTCACATCCCAGTAAATAGGCGCATCCGCCAAATGAGCAAATACTTTTTCTGCATAGGCTACCCCCTGTTTATTGAGCAAATGAAAATTAGAAAAAGCAATAGGCGTAGTATGCAAATAGAATGCTCCGGCACCATAGTCCAATCGAGCAAAGTTGAACAATTCGCCGTTGAGTGTGCCTAGTGGTAAAAGGCTAAAATCGTTTTGACAAAAGAAATTAGGTTCAAAATACGCCCATTCGTATATTAGTTTTTCGGCTCGACCAACAATTTTATAACACTCAAAAGTATCCTTCATTTTTAATTCGGGATGCACCAAATCTAAAACAACAGAAGTGTCATTCACAGAAGCATAATCGTACCACCTTTGATAATTACAAAAACTATCTAAAACACTGTTCATCAAAAAATTAGGAATAGTTTTGCTAGAAATAAAAGCACGGTTGCCGCGCGCCACAAACGAAAGTAAAGTGTTTATACCCAAAGTATCCCACAACATTCCCTGACCAATAAATACATAGTTTGCTTCCGATGTATCAAAATTTAATGGTTTCATCCCCTCTTTTAACAACGCCATCCCTTTGTCATCTGCGTAGCTTTCTAATAATTTTGCTATCACATAAGTATCATAAGGATTTTTTTTCACCTCGTTAAAGGTTTCTCGCCAGTTTAATTGATTCTTCTGCCAAACGAAAGAAATAACACTTAAAAAAGCGATTACTAAACCCAAGATGGCTATATAAATAATGTTTCTATTCAAGCGGTTATTCTGATTATTGATTGGCTAAAGATAACAGAATTATTTGACAAAGCAATATTTCAAATATCTTGAATTATTATCCCCCCAAGCAGGAAAAGACCAAATAAAAAAACGTCAATGCTATGCTAGCTAATAAAATGAATTCTTTTAGCAGCACAAATTTAAAAGTGGATATTCCAATAACTTTCTTACTATTTGTAGGAATAAAATGCTAATTTTGAATACACTATTTGTAAAACGAAAAACTTATGACACACTATAGGCTGACCTATTTCATTCCATTTTTAGTAGCAATAATTTTTCTGTACGCTTGCGAGAAAGAAACACAGCATTTAACAATCACTGACAATGCTCATATCATATTGATTGGCAATAACTTATGCTCCAGAATGATTCATTATGATCATTTTGAAACCGAGCTACACCTCCGCTATCCTGAAAAACAGCTTTATGTGCGCAACATGTGCGATGGTGGTGATACTCCTGGATTTCGTCCTCATTCCGGAAGAAATGAACCTTGGGCATTTCCAGGAGCAGCCCAATTTCAAGATGAATTGGCTAAAGATTC